>DARG01000011.1 GCA_002503215.1 Candidatus Parvarchaeota archaeon UBA446 | reverse complement strand
CTACTGCCCTCATAATAAGCTTTTTAAAGTATAATCTTCTAAATAATCCTGATAGCGTCCATAGGCCAGCGGCAAATCCCGTTCCCATTTCGAACACGGAAGATAATCGCTGGTGCGTCTTATGAGTACTTCGTAAAAGAGGGAAAGTAAGTTGGCGCTACACTTATATTTAAAAAAGCTTAAATACTTTATTGTATATCTTATTCGTTTATGCAAGCAAACAAACATGCAGTTAAATCTGTAAAAGGAGAGCAAGAGAAAAAGCCTGTAGACATGCAGGAAAGAAGGATAGTAAGAATAGCCGATACGGATTTAGATGGAAGCAAAGCCGTAAAGGATCTTTTAAGGTCTATTCCAGGCATAAGTTTTTCATATTCAAATGCATTGATGAAAGTGCTTAACATTCCTAAAGGAAAGAAACTTCAGGATCTAGATGAAAAAGAATTGAATACTCTTAAAGAAGCCTTATCTGATCCGTTTAAATATAAAATCCCTCACTGGTTGTTTAACTGGAGAAGAGACGATGAAACTGGTTTAGATTACCATTTATTAAGTAATGATTTAAGGTCTAAAACCACTATGCGTATTCAGAAGATAAAGACAAGCAGGTCTTACAGAGGATACAGGCATTCATTTAATTATAAGTTAAGAGGCCAGAAAGTTAAATCAAGAGGAGCCAATGTCCATGGTAGGGTTGGTAGTTCTCTTGGTGTTGTAAAGAAGAAACAGGCTCAGCAGGGTGCTAAGTAATTATGGGAACAGCTAAAAGACAATCAAAGAAGTACAGATCTCCGCTTAAGATATGGGATAAGCCAAGAATAGAGAGAGATAAAGTACTAAGGAAAAAATACGGTTTTAAGAATAAAAAAGAGCTTTGGAAAGTAGAATCTGTACTTAGAAATTTAAGACTTAGGGCTAGGGATCTTGTAGGTTTAAAGGCTCTTAATCTCGGACAGGAAGAAGAAAAAGAATTTATAGCTACTTTAAAAAAGAGAGGCTTGGTCGGTAACGATGCAACCATAGATGACGTTCTTGAACTTAACATAGAAAACCTTCTAGATAGAAGGCTTCAGACCTTTGTATTAAATAAAGAGATGGCCAGAAGTATAAGAGAAGCAAGGCAAATAATAACACATAGACACATAACCGTAGACGGAAAGTTAATCGACAGTCCAAGTTACATGGTCAAAAAAGACGAAGAGGATAAGATAGGATATGCAGAATCTTCTCCATTATCGTCTTCGGCTCATCCAGTAAGAGCTAAAAAGGAGGAGAAGCATCAATAAATCATGGAAAACAGAGTAGGAGTAGTTCACATATATGCGACTTTAAACAATACTATAATTCACGTTACTGACATAAGCAATGCTTATACTTTTTCAATAAAAAGCGGTGGTTCTCAGGTAAAGGCCGACAGACTCGGATCATCTCCAAGGGCCGCAATGGATGCCGCAAAGAAAATAGCCGAGGAAATTTCTGCTAAAGGTATAAGGGAAGTTTACGTAAAAATAAGAGCAGCTGGAGGGATAAGCTCCAAGACAACAGGACCGGGAGCAAGGCCTGCTATAAAAGCTCTGGAAAGGAGCGGAGTCAGGATATTAAACGTTGAAAATGTTACTCCGGTACCGCACGATGGTTGTAAGAGAAAAGGCGGTAGAAAGGGAAGAAGGATGTGAATTATGAAAGTTGAATTATTAGAAGAAAAAACTGAAACTAAATTACTTCTTAATGGATGCAGCGTTGCAATGGCAAATGCCATACGACGTGCCATAATAAACGGAGTATACACGCTTGCAATAGATGATGTAACTATTTACAAAAATACAAGTTCAATGTTTGACGAGGTATTGGCCGCGAGATTAGGTCTGATACCAATAAAAACTCCAATAGAGGTTAAAGGCAAAGGCAAGTTCTTGTTAAAGCTAAAGGAAATGGGACCTAAAGCCGTTCACGCTTCGGATTTAGTTTCTTCAGATAAAGACGTAGTCCCTGCAATACCAGAAATGCTTATAATAAATCTTAAAGACGGTGAATCTTTAGAACTGGAAGCAGAGACAACTTGGGGCAACGGTGCGATTCATACAAAGTTTACACCTGCGCATGTTTATTATCATTTCTATCCAAAGATAACAATACCCAATAGCAGTGTGAAAGGTGCAGCTAAGATAGCGTCACTATGTCCTGTAGATATCTTGGATGGTCAAAAAGATAGTCTTTCAGTTAAAAGCGGTAAATTATCCGAATGTATTTTATGCAAGGCATGTGAAGATTATGCAGGCTCTGATGTAATAAGCATATCGTCTGAGAAGGATAAGATAGTATTTGGTATAGAGAGCTGGGGACAGCTTAGTGTAAAGGACATATTTAATGAAGCTATATCTACACTGGAAGAAGAAGTAAAAGAGATATCAGAAAAGATATAGACGTTACATCTTTTTATCTTATAATAAACACTTATTCTAATGAGGGCTAAAAAACTTAACGCGCTTTCGGCTGTATTAGTATCCGTAATTTTCTTCGTAATCGTGGCTTCTATTATATTTGTAGTTCTTTCAGAGAGCGGTATAATATCTTTGACTACTTCTCCATTATCCGTGAGTAGTTTCTCTTGTTCGCCTTCAGGTACTACTATAACTCTCCACAAATCGGTTCCAGGAGATTTAAATATCACGGAAATTGACTTTATTTCAAATGATTCTTCATCATTGGTTTATACAGATTATACCGTAAGTAGCGAATATTCAATTATATCTTTGTCTTATAGGTGTATACCAGCAGGGAGTGTAAGCAGCATAAAAGTTTACTATTTAAGTTATACCTCAATTGAAACACAACAGGTCAATCAAAATAATTTCTTTTCTAAACTTATCTCGGAAACTAGAACTTAATTGCCATTAAGAAGGTTGTCTTTCAAGTAGCCTTTCGCTCTTAAAGAATCCCACTCGTTTTTTCTGTATTTGTATAAAACATCAGCCTTTTTATCGTGTTCGATCTCCCAAGGTTTTACCAGAACTATATCCCCTTCGTTTATCCAAAGGTAGCGACTAAAGCTTCCTTTTACCTGACAAAGTCTTATCTTGTCATCGGTGCACTTAACGTACATCCTTCCGAAACCGAGCATCTGCGTAACATACCCGAGCATCTCGCCGTTTCGCGGAAATCTAAACATAGGAACTTCTGTCATATATAAGAGAATCTACCTGCTAAGTTATAAAGCTTACTCAGATTACGTAAACTTGTGCGTGTTTTATCCCGTTTATATCGATGGTGTTGTTCTGGTTTATAATTCCTTCTTTTGAGGCCAGTTCTACTACATCGTTTCCGATTATGTTTATGTTGCTTCCTCTTATTAATGCTATTTTTATTTCATCCCACTCCAACGTTTCGTTTCCATAGAAATCAGGCGATACCAAAAATTCTATTTCTTTTTCATCGTCATTTAAAGTCTTTCCTAAAAGCGCACTGTCGCATACAGCTATTATCTCATTCGATTCTCCTTTGTTGTGTATCTTCATAGAAAATGCCATTACTTTATTCTCCCGACAGGGTACTCTGCCCCGCATCCAAGGCATTTCACAAAGTAGTTCTTATCTATTTTATCCATCTGCGTATCCGGAGATGAGCATTGTTTGCAAATAACAAATTCTTTTAGGTATTGTTTTATTTTATCGTTTACAAGTTTTCTGGAGAATTTTCCTCCAAGTGTAACTCTACCGCTTTCATCTATCTGTCCAGGAGCCGTAAGTTCGTGCATTAGGTATTTAGATATGTGGTTTACGGGCCTGTTTATGTATTTTGATAACTTATCAAGTAATACTACAGTCCTCTGACCAACCTGCTGTACGTCGACTTCAGGAGGGTCAAATCTATCCGCTTTGTTTTCTTTCTTTTCTTTAAGTATGTTGCTTACTAGTTCATCATATTCCATCTTTATTTAATGAAATCAGGTTTTTTATGCTTTCTATTTTATTAAAGCAGTATCTACTAAGAGTTATTTTTTTTATGTTTGTCATCGAAAGCGTTATAGTGTCATTATAGATGTCTATATTTCCCAAGATCTCAATTAAGTCTCCCTTCTTGAAAGTCTCTATGTCTCTAAACATACTGCTTTGGAAATGCACAAGTATCGTTGAAAAAGTATCATCTAATATAAGATATCCTCCTTTTGTTTCCGGGTTTATTTCTATAGCGGCTATGGAACCCACTAAATGCATCCTGTATATATTATTTGATTTATAGACTATAAAACTGCCTCCGCTATCGTTGTTCTTCTCTGCGTTGTTTAGTATACTCAAAGGCAGCATGAAATATGTGTAGTCCATATCAAAGAAGTTTTATGAATGACGGCTTCGGTTCGAATATTTCTCCTTCTTTTTTCAGAACAGTTATCGCCGCATCCACTTTTTCATTGTCTATACCAACTTTTTCCGCAGCGTCATATATCTTAGATAGAGCTACAGCGCTTCCCATTGGCATGTTATCTACTTCGCTTTTTATTATGCTTTTTATCGTAAGAGCAGTGTTTCTTTGCGAAGATGGTATCCCCGTTATTATCCGGTCTATGTCTAATTGTCCAGTGCTACTGTCAACTCCCACATCTCCGAGATAAGACATCATAAGGTCTATTGCGCGTTTTGCATCCTCTAAAGTCGCGTAATCCGAAAGTTTTACCTTTGCGCTTGCTTCCGTAAGTCTTACTATTGCTTCCAACTGTCTTGCAGATATGGGTATCGGTTTTACTTCATCCCCTTCCGTAGAATATTGTGCTCTTAATTTTAAGTAGAACTCTTCGATTGCTTTCATGGCTTCCATCGATAGTTTTGGTTTTATGTTCTGTTTAGCGAAGGCTATGTACTTTTTCATTATGTTAGGAGGTATTTCTGGTTTATTTTTATTTATGTCTTTGTTAGCTTCCAGTATTCTCTGTGCTATTAACATATCAGTCTCTTTGTCGGGCCTGTCCTTTAGTATGAATATCAAATCGAAACGGTTTATAAGCGTAGGAGGGAGTTCTATCTGCGCGGATATTACGTCGAAGGGGTTAAATCTTCCCATTTTTGGATTGGCTGCGGCAAGAACGCTAGTCTGTGCAGAAAGAGTTGCGTGTATGTTTGCCTTCGAGATACTAATTGTTTGCTGCTCAAGCGCTTCGTGCATTGCGACTCTATCGTCTTTGTTCATCTTGTCCAGCTCGTCTATCATCAACAGACCCTTGTTAGTTAACGGTAAGGCACCTGCTTCTAATATGTAGCTTCTAGTCGCATCGTCTTTTACTATCGTTGCAGTAAGACCAGCAGCACTTGATCCCATACCTACCACATATCTTGCCTTAGGCGCTATCCCTGCTATGTACTTTAACATGGAGCTTTTTGACGTTCCAGGATCACCTACTAAAAGTATGTGCATGTCTCCTCTTATCACGCTGTTTCCTGATGCAGCTATCTTTCTAACTCCGCCAAAAAGCTGAAGGACTATCGCTTCCTTTATATTATCATGTCCGTATATGTTCGGTGCTATGGAATTCTTCAATTTATTATATATCATCTTGTCGTTTGCCAGTTCTCTTATCGCCATCTCTTCTTCTTTTGTGACTAAAACATCTTCATATCCCTGTTCAACCGCTTCCACGAACGATGCGGATATAAACGTATCAGAAGTATTGGATCTTTTTCCGCTTGGATAATAGATCGCACTTTCATTGATTATACCCGAAACTATAACTTTGTTTCCAGGTATTATATTCCTTTCGAATTTTGGATCAACTAAATCTTTTTTAAGAATTATATTTATATGCTCTGGCTGTTCTCCTCCCTCTAAATCTTCGGGGGCTTCCTCTAGAGTTATCCTTTGTGTGTCAACCAGATATTTTTTGACTGACTTGAATCTTCCTTTCTTACCGCAGTTAGTGCAGATGGAAGGGGCTTTTTGAGTCATGTCTTTCTGTTCAACCTTGGTTATATGCCCGCAGCTTTGGCATTCAAAATCTATCGCGCTTGCCACCGGCCTTACGCTTGCAGCCGTTTTTATAAGTCCCTGTACTTGTACCAGTAAACCGATATGTTTGCTTCTTATCTCCCTAACTAGCATCTGGGCATTCTTCGGCAGGTTTTTTACTCTTATCTCTATATCTAAGGCTTTATGAGGTATTGAGGTTTCATTAACGAAGTATTTTATAGTATCTAGCGTTTCTTCCGGTTGTTTGAGTACACTGTCTCCAAGCTCCGGGGAGAATTGGTCTATCTCGTCAAAATCAAGTACTATCGCATTTTTGTTTGTAGTTAATACTTCCTTTATGTTTTCTGAAAGTCTTTTGTTTACAAAATTGCTTATGATTCCATCCAGTTCATTTTTCATATTATAAAATAATTTTACTTATACAAATTTTATGCTTTTATGGTATTAAGCTTTTAAAGTTTATATTCTTAAAATACTAGGCAAATGTAAAAATAAAAATCCAAGTATTACACCTATTACTGCCCCTCCAATTATATCTCTGGGATAATGTGATTTTATGTAAACTCTGCTGTACATAACTATAACGGCAAATATAAGAAATGGTATAAAAAGAACACTTCCGAAGAAAACCGTTGGGAAGAAAGCTGCCACGGCTGAATGGCCCGAGGGAAAACTTCTTCGATTAAGCCGAAATGTATTTTTATAAAATTTTCTTTTAAGAGAGGCTTCCGGTCTTTTCTCATGGAAAAATACCTTAAGGCCGTTTGCAATAATTGCAGTCACTATTACTCCTCCGAAAAGAAAAACGGCAGTTTTCAAAGTCGGTTCTATAAGTATCCCTATAAGTATCTCGAAAGTGAAAATCTCTATCGGATACCTCTCTACTAAAAAAGAGAATTTCTCAAAGTAATTACTTTTCATGTTTTTCCGATAAGTATACCATTCTGTCGGCACCAACTATCTCAGGTAAAACTACCTCGTCTGCACCCAGTTCTTTGAACTTATTGACGTTTTTAAGCATGTTGCACCTGGTAACTATCCTCATATTTTTATTTATTTCCTTTGAATTCAGCACTACAATAAAATTATCCACATCTTGACCAAGAGCCGCGAAAATACCAACTGCTCTCTGTGCATTGGCCATCTTAAAAGTACGTTCTTCAAGAGCATTGTCCTTTATAACATTGAAGCCTAGTTTCTTCAGTTCTACCGCTCTTATGTCGTTGTTCTCTATTATCAGAACTTTTTTATCCTTCTCTTTTAGAAGACTGGCGATTCTTTCGCCTATCCTTCCTCCACCACATATTATATAGTGGTTTCTAAATCTAATTCCCTTTGCCATATATATAACACCTCCGAATTCATTCCTTATAAATGATATCATAAACTCCAAAAGGTATACTGCGAATACTCCCAAGAAAAGAGAAAAGAAAAGCAGCAATATACCAAAATTCGAGTCGAAATGAAAAGTCTCAAGCGCAATGCCTACAGTAGATACAGCAGCTATAAAGCCTATCCTATCGTTTTCGGATATAAGTACTGTTATAACGGCGAAAACCAATAAAAGAACTATTGCAGCTATTAGTAACTTCTGCCCGTTTTCCTGCATTTGGTCCATATGATAATATTAAAGAATTGTATATTATAAGGTTAATTTTTATTTTTGTAATGTAGGAAATATTGTAGTATAATATAATTTTATTGTAGAAATCTACTCTTTTATTTCCATCTCTATGTTAACTTCTTTTGGAACGGCGGTTTTCATTATAAGGTGAAGAGCTTTAGGGTCAGCCTGCATGTCGATTATGCGTTTGTGAAGCCTTAGCTCCCAAGTTTCATAGCTTTCCCTTCCTGCACCGTTTGGTGCTCTTCTTGTCGTAACCTTTATTTTTTTTGTAGGAAAAGGTATGGGCCCAGATATAGCTGTTCCAAGTTTCTTTGATATCTCTATTATATCATTACAGACTCCCTCTAATTTTTCTGAGTCAGTCGATGTCAATTTTATCCTAGCTTTTTGCATATTCTTATTAAGAACTATTGCGGGTATTTAAGCTTTTTTAGTTACCTTATCTTACATATTATAAAAATATTGCAGTCTTTTGATCAGGGTTAACTTTATAAATACTAGTTTACATATAAAGCTATAATAATTGGAGGTAAGCTGATTTATGGTAGATGAAGCTAAAGGATTGGATAGTCAGGTTTTCTCGGTCATCGAGAGGATAAGATCGAAAGGCGGTTCGATTAAAAAAGGAATAAATGAAGTTACGAAGGTACTCGAAAGAGGTCAGGCAAAACTAGTAGTTTATGCTGGTGACGTTTCTCCAAAGGAAATAACCATGCACATACCTTTGCTTTCTAAAGACAAAAATGTTCCATGTATAGAAGTAAGTAGTAAGCTTGAATTAGGAAAAGCATGCGGCATGAGTATAGGCACTTCTGCAATAGCGATAGTTAATGCTAGTGAAGAGCTTCATGCAATGGAAGAACTTATAGGAAAGATAAAGAACTTATGAAAAAACAACAGAAACAACAACCTACGGATGCAAAAACCGAAGGTACTGAACAGCGCTATATGGACGCTTACCCTTCCGAAGTTATAGAAATAGTCGGAAGACATGGCGTAGCGGGTGAGGTTACACAGGTAAGATGCAAAGTTCTTGCAGGTATGGATAAGGATAAGATTATAAGAAGAAATGTCCGAGGCCCGGTTGTAGTTGGAGATATATTAATGCTAAAGGAAACAGAAATGGAGGCAATGCAAATAAGATAGCTATGGTATGCAGTTTTTGCGGTTCAGAAATAAAGAAGGGAACTGGCATAGTGTATGCTAAGACCGATGGAACAGTTTACAATTTCTGCAGTAGAAGGTGCAGAGAATACATGTTAATGAAAAAGGACCCGAGAAAGTTCAAATGGGCTATGAAGAACAAGAACAAATAAGATTTATTCTATTAGCTCATATCAATTAAATGAAAAATAAAGGGATAACCGAATTCTTGTCGTTTATACTGTCAATAATTATACTTATCCCGATTGCAGTTATAGCCTATTTTATAATTACTGCAGGAGCAAATAAAGTAGTTTCTTCTTCCGAGTCTGCTTCTTTATATGTTTCTACAACAATATCAGCAATGCAGACGGGTCAATCGGTTGTACTGCCTCCAGATTCTCCAAATTTGCCAGAGTACACTTTTTTAAGTCAGTTTTATGGCAATTCCGCATGTATGAGTGACATTAATCAGTTATCAAGAGAGGCCGTGCTTGTCTCTCCTTCTAATCCTTCGACTCTTTCGAATAAGTATTTTGTATGTATAGGCACATACAATCCTTCTGCTATAGTTAGTTCGCAGTCAATATGGCTTACTGTTCCAAAAACGGGTTCGGATAATGCGTCTTTTCCCAGCTGGTTCCCAAATGCTGGTAATTATAATTCAAGAACTAGCTCTTTGGCTTCGGGAATAAACGGTTCTACAGGGACTCTTTCGTATTTTACGAATCCTCAGAATGTACAGAATACTCTAGCTCAGTCATGCGTTTCATTTTTCAATGCCACAACTAAAAATTATGGGTATGGCCAGCCGGGCGCATATATAACGACAATGACATGCGTACCTCTTACGTACAATAACAATACAGCATTCATAAACGTCATACCTCCTTCTTGTTCAGGAGCATGCGGCAGCAACCCCGTAGCTTTTCTTTATGGAAATCCCGGTTATATAAAATTACAGGAATGTAGTTATAGTGGAGGAAATGAACTGCAATGTAAGTTCACAATAAACTGATATGGATCTTTTACTAGAAGGAATATTAATGGCTATAATGATCGCAATCATACTAATTTTCTTAGTATACGAAGCTTCTGCATTTTTTGCTCCTCCATCGTCAATAGACGATTTCAATACTTTTGCAAGTATGACAAGCTCTGCCTGTACTTCCATACAAACCTCATCAAACATGCAGTTTTCCTCCCCAGAGTTATTCGTTTTTCAGTTTTATGATTCAAATTCATGCAACTCCGTTCTGCAATCAAATGCAAATATATTTTCTCCAACGTCTTCCGCTTTATCAAGTCTTGCAGGAAATTATGTTATGTGTTATGCAAACGTAAGTAACCCATCTGCTTTGGGTTTATCAAGCGGAGATCAGTATTATTTTCAAGAGCCAACTAGCAATGATATAAATTTTTATCTGTCAAACAATAATGAAATCAGCGGTTCCGGAAATGTGTCTAGTGATCAATTGTCTGAAAACGCAGTTCAGGTAAACTCATCATCTAGTTTTTCAATAACGCTTACAGCTCCGATTAAAGTCAATCCTAATAGTTATTCATTCAATGCATACAGCTATGTAAACACCACTTCGAATATAGAATTTTATTTTAACGGACTGTCGACATGTTCACTTTCTTATTCAGATGTTTCAGGTTTACAAAAATTGCTTCTCGTTCCTCCATGTCAGGAAAATATAACAAACATAACCATACAGGTAACTCCAGCTGTGAAAGGAGCTTTTTACTATCAAACCAATATAAGTGCCGTCCCAACTAAAAATCCTTCACAAGAATATTTGTCTCAGCAATGCACCAGTCTGCCTTCTCTTGTAACCGATAGAGCAATAGAAAATGAAAGTATAATTTGCAAACCGATACTTTGTGGAGGTACATCATTTATGCTTACAGATCAGAATAACAGGCCATTCTTAGGATTGTATGGAGGATCATATACTTTTCTTGGAGTTCAATCTGGTATAAACGATCTGCAGATAGTTAACTCCCATCCAGAACAGCTATTAAATTCATCTCTTACATCCCAGACAGTTTTTGAAGAGAGCGGGCTGTCTGCCGGTTCATCATGGGAAGTAACTTATGATAAACAAACAAAATCCTCTATAATAGGTTTGACAGGTGGAGGTAGTACAATAGCATTTTCTGTACCTCCTGGTAATTATAGTTTCAGCATACCTAGTACTGGAGTAATAATTGGACATATAGAGCGTGAAGCCTACCCGAATGAATCTAAAGGATATGCTGTCCAAGGATCATTTGTTTTTATACATTTCAGCCTTACTTAACATTTAAATTCTTAAATGTTCACTAATTATTAAATAACGATTGGCATTTCGTTGTTCGGAAGAACTAATAATGTCGCTGGTGAATTATGGCAAAAGTTACAGTTACAATATGTGATGTATGTAAACAGAAGATTGCAACTAGAACATGTCCAGTGTGTTCTAAAGATCTATGCGAAGCAGATGTAAAATCTTTCGCTGTTGACGTAGGTTTGAGATTCGGTCAAAGAATGCAGATATACAATGGATACATGTGTGAAGATGATTACAGAAAATTGGAAGGAAACCTAGGTGGTACCTTAGCAAAGATAAGCGAATCGGTAAAGTCACAGATAGACGGAATAATAAAGGAAAGTGTAGGAGCTTAATTCTTATACATAAGATTTATTAATCTTTCAGGTTTAGAATACTAATACCCTGCGTAGCCCAATGGTAGAGCGACCGGCTGTAGAATTACCAAGTGCTGTTTATCAGTGCAATGAAGAGTTTCAGCTGTAGAAACCGGTAGGTTGCGGGTTCAAATCCGGCCGCAGGGATTTCTTTTTTTTAAATGCTTTGTATAAACTTTTTTAGTTCCTTTACACTGGTTATAGTTTTATCTACAACAGCAAAGCTTTCTCCGAATATCTCTTTTTCTCCAAATAGGACGTTTACAGTATAACATTTTGGATAGATCGATTTTGCCATCTCCAAATATTTACTTCTATCTTCTATATATATTATAGGAAACTCTTCATTTGCTTTGATTCCGTTCTCCAGTCTTATGTACTCCATTGCCGAGAGTATGGAAAATTTATCCTTCTTCTCGGTCATTATAATATTGTCAAAATATTTTTCAAGGTCATTCTTTAGTATTTTTTTGTACTGTTTATCTTTATCCCCAAAGTACTCAGTGAATACTATATTATAATTATCCTTAGACGACTCTAAAATTTCTTCTATACCTTCGAATTTATCGGGTATTTTTTCTAATTCATTTACATATTTAGAGCCTTCAATCTTTGCTATTTCAAGTCCTTTATTGGCTAACCATGCAGCTTTATAATCCACAGGGTAATCTGATTTTTCTAGGTAAGCTACTAACAATGATAATGGAAGTTGTGTGGCACTGTCATATCCCGTGTGCCCTCTAATCTTTATTCCTTCATAATCTATCCTTTTTAGCAAATCCATCTCTTTCTTATCTTCGCTATCTAAGTGTATACCCAATTCCAAAAGTTGAGTAGAAAGATTATTTATCAAGTTTTTCTGTGCGGTTTCAAATACTTTATTTGTATCTATTAAAGTAGAATCTAGATCCCAGATTATTGCATTTCTTTTTTTCATTATAGTATATGAAAGTAGGATTTATAAATAAATATTATTTGCTTACAAATATCATCTTCCCTTTCTCTTTGTCATCCATCCTGCAGAAACCAAATCTTTCAAACTGTACTATTTGGTCGTTTTCAATGTCATTAACTGCTTTTTCGGCCATGCCTTTAATTTCGGTAAGACTGTCTGGATTGAACTTTTCTTCCTCGTCTACAAGATTACCAACTTTAGTAATTGTTATTGGTACGTTTTCTTCAGTTACCCACTGTATTATCTTTTCACCTTCTATGTGTTCCAAGCTTTTAATTTTACAAGTTATGACTTCATTCTCTTTTTTAACAACCTCTACACTGTATAATTCTTTTAATCTTAACGTATCTCCCGGATTTATTGTGGAAAAGTCGTCATTATCTACGAAAAATGTTCCATTTGTATTTACTTCTCTAAATCCTAGTTCATTAGAGGGATGGAATTGTAGTTTTGCATTAACTGCGGGAGCATTTATAACTATAAGTTTTATGGGATTTGGAACAAAGAATAACCTTTTTGAATCTTTGTCAATTATCCTTCTATTGAACGTAAGCAGCATGTCAATATTATATTCATGTTCCGAAGAAGAGTACCCAACATCAATAAGGAATTTTTTTATCGCTTCCGGTCTTATGCCCCGTCTTCGCATTGAACTTATCGTAGCAAGTCTTATGTCATCCCAATCTTTTATGTAACCTTCTTTTATCAATTCCCTTACTTTTCTTTTTGAAGTAAGCGTACCGCTAAAATTGAATCTACTGAATTGTATAATATTCGGTTCTTTGAATCCTAAAACTTTTCTTAAAGCACTTTGTAATGTTACTTTAAATTCGTTGCTTCTAAGTATGTGTGTTATACCGCATAGTTCATCTTCTATTACGCTTGTGAAGTCATAAAGGGGCCAGATATAGTAAGGTTTGTATTTTGTCTCAATTATACGCATTAGGTTAGGATCTCTGAGCGCTGCATCTTTACTTTGCATATTTCCTTTTAATCGGAAGGTAATCTCTCCGTTCTTGAATTTTCCAGATTTAGACTCATTCCAAAGTCTGAGGTTTTCATCAACGTTTTGATTCCTATGTATGCATTCCTTTTCCGTTTCTCTGTTTTCTTTTATTTCTTCGGAAGAACAAAGGCAAGCATACATATCTCCACTTTTTATAAGCTTCTCTGCAAATTCGTATATGACCGGCATGTCATCACTTACAAATTTTTTTTGATCGTATTTTATTCCTAGCCAAGATATTCCTTCTTCAAAGTTTTTTACGAATTCATCCCTTACCAATTCAGGGTTTGTATCTTCAAATCTTAGCCATAATTTTCCACCATACATCTCTTTATAAAGATAATTAATCATGAAAGAAAGAGCATGTCCCCAGTGCATGTACCCAGAAGGTTCCGGCGGCAATCTTAACACAACTCCTTTATCTACGTTTGGAAGAGGTCTTAATTCTTTTTTTTCTTTTTCTTTAATTTCGATAATTCCAAGTTCTTTGGCAAGATCATTTATTTTTTCCAATGGCAGCGAATTTATCTCTTCCACCGCTTTATCTGCTAAATTCTTCAGTTCTTGCATTTCTTTGACTAAATTTCTGTCTTTTCCAAGCATTTCGGATATTACAGAAGAAGCCCTAGCTTTACCGCCATGTGTAAAAGCATTCCTTATCGCAGCTTTTTTAACGTCGTCTACATTTACCATATTTTATATATAATGCTATAATTTCATATATTTTGAGTATAAACAGCTTTTTAAAGCGTCACGTGCTTAAATAATGTATAATTGGAGGTACAATGGCAGATTTCGTAAGAAAAAGTTCAGTAAAAGAAGAAGTCAAAAAAGTCGGAAAGGACATGAGATGCCCTGATGACACCATTGAGGGTCTTGACAAGTTTGTCAAGGAAGTAATAGCCAAAGCTGTGGCAAGGGCCAAGTCTGACGGCAGAAAAACCCTCAGAGCACACGACTTCTAAATAGTCTTTATTTTTTTTATTTTTTTAAAGTTTTTATTCCTTTGGTGATACATTAAGTCATGGTTGATGTAGAGCTTATTGCAGGTATAATTGTAATAGTTGTAGCCATAATCACTTTCATACGCATTCTAAAACCAGCACTTGAAGGCATAGTAGTTATAATAGCAATCGTTATAGGCAGTGCTCTTATATTTCATGCAACTCCTATAATAGGCCTTCCGGGATATAGTCTACCCGTTAATTTCGGGCCAAATATAGTTGGAGTAACTCCAGGAGTGGATAATACCAGCGATATAATAATATTTAATGCCGACTTGGTTTCCATAGATGGTTTTACAGCATCATTGAACAATAAATCCCTTACCATATTAAACAATGGTACGGCCATAGGTCCCGCGAAGTTTTCCGTAGTCATAGTAAAGAACTTAAAACCAGGAGTAATAAAATTAAAAGCATATTCAAATCTTCTAGGCTTCAATGTGTTGGCGTCTAATTCAACTTATAACTACACTAGCTAATTTTAGGTATACTTGTGTAAAGATCAGAAGGAGCATATGAAAGGTTGGGAGTTCTAAGTAATTAATAGAGTCCAATTGGCGTACAAACCAGTAAGTCACTGCGATAGTATATCTTGTCTTATTTTAGATTTCTTTGAAAAGAGTATGTAGCTTACTATGACGAAGTCCAGCACTATCGCGATGTGCATTGCCGTACAGTATACACATATTGCATGCAGTACTACGAACTCCAGGAATAATAAGTATCCAACTACAATTATTCCTAAGAATCTCCATACAAACATAATATTCAATACTTTTTTTGCAGTCGATTTTGATGTCATAGCGATGGAAACAACGAATATTATGTTTATTATGAACCATATGGCCGCCAGAAAATCCAGTGAGAATGGGCCTATGCTAGCGTACGGGCTTAAAAGCACTTTTGCACAGTTAAGTACATTGCCTCCGACAGAAACTGGTATTTTGCAGTAGGGAGGCAGGCTATGGACTATGTTCAGCTCTATTATGACAATTGTTGAGGAAATTATGCCGACGATGGACATTGCAATAAGAATCACGAAGTCTCTTGCGCTTACTCTGCTTTTTAACATGTTTCCCTATCAATAAATTTTATTATAGTAAGGGTCACAATAAACGCATCACCGATCCATTAATAGGCATCACCCTAATTATAGGGATTTACTCAGCCCCATGCTTCGGTTTATACGCATTTCACTGTGACCATTAATTCCATGTTTGGTTGAGTATATACGCTTTTATTTCTTAAAATATTTCCAATAATATTTTTTATAAAATAAATAATATCCTCAGTAATCTACGTTCTAGTATATACTGCTCTTTTAATTCTTATATAAAACTAGGTATAATTGTAGAACTTGGAAATGGATTCAGTAAGCAATAAAATAGTTAAGTAAATAAAAGAAGGTTCATCAAGTAAAAGTGGAGACTAATTAGTGCAATATGCTACTTTGTCAAACTATTAGGCAGAGAATTAAACTTATTTAATGTAAATGTTTACTATAATACTGACAGGCTAGCCGGAGAGTTAGTCCCTCTCTGTAGCGCAAACGGACTTTAGGCGCGGTGAAGCGTGGCTGAGGGACAGTGATTCTGTACATAGTAACAGAGCTATCGTAGATTCACAGCCCTATAGGATGCTTTGGTTTAAAAACCCGGCCAGGCCCGGAAGGGAGCAACCGTAATTAGACTGGAGTGTGCTTGTAGGTAAACTGTGAGGAGAAAATGCTGTTACTCTCTATACGGATAGCTGTTTCGAGGCCATGGCCTGTCATTTTTTATATTATTTAATATAGAATAAGTTAAAATATAATCAATCGCCCTATCTTTAATAAGTCGGGATACTCAAGCGGTTACGAGGCACGCCTGCTAAGCGTGTTGGCGAAAGCCTGCGTGGGTTCGAATCCCACTCCCGACGTTTTATTTTTATATTTTAAAATGCTGTTATTTTATCAAAATAAAAAAGTTTTCTCTAGTCGCAAAGTTATATAAGCTATCAAAATCATAAAGCCTTATGGAAAAGAAAGAAGAGAATGGTATATACGACGCAATAAGAGGAGTATTAGATGTTATAAAAGATACAATGCAGGAACAGAAAGACAAGCCTAAAAAAATCTCGGTAAATCTTGATAGTTTAAGAATAAGCATGTCTGGTTTAAAGTATCCTATAAATATATCTGCGAAAGTAGATTTGGATTTTTCCGGTAAGAAAGAGGAGAACAAGGAGAAGAAATAAAGGTGCATTTTATGCATTTTTATTAATCATTAGGTTTAAATATTTATAAATAAAGATTATCTAATAATTACTCTATGGAAAAGGATCACAGTGATAACAATCAATTGTTTAAGCTATTACCGCAGATGTTGTTCGGTATGCTCGGCGGAAGGAATAAAAATTTATCTTTAAGTCTCGATAATTTTGAGATAAAAATCCCAAATATTAAGGAATCAATAAAACTTTCTGGAAAAATAACATTTGTTTTTTCAAAAGAAAAAGGAGATAAAAAGTAACTATGGTAAAACTTAGACCTGGACGAGCTTATCGTGGCTATAAACTGCCATATACCAGAAAATCGAAGTATAAGACGAAGAACTATATAAAAATAGCACAGCGCCCTAAACTTACACAGTATCACTCCGGAAATACAAAGAAGGAATTTGACAGTAAGGTCTTTTTAGTATCTGAAAAGACGTTAATTCTTAGAGACAATGCATTGGAAGCAGCAAGAATAGTCGCAAATAAATTCCTAACTGACAGTATTACAGATCAGAATTTTCACATAGTTGTAGTGTCCTATCCTCACCATGTATTGAGAGAGCATAAGCTGGCTACCGGCGCAGGAGCAGACCGTTTCTCTTCAGGTATGCAGAAATCTTTTGGTAAACCAATAGGTCTAGCTGCCAGATTAAACGCAGGAACAAGGATATTTGAGATACATGTAGATAAGAATAATTTGAAAGCTGCTAAAACGGCTGCATTCAAGATGAGTAAAAAACTCGGAATACAGACAAGAGTCGTAGTAGCTTAATTAAAAGTATCTTCTTTAATATTTTCTCTCTTATTCAGAACTCTGAAAATTACAAATAGCAGAGAAGAAAGCCTGTTCATATACTTCAGCGCATTTTCATTTTTTATTCTGCATCTTACCATTCGTCTTTCCGTTCTTCTTGTGATTGCCCTGCATATATTTACAATACATGAAGCTTCACTTCCGTTTGGGTACAAAAATTTTATAAGCGGTTTAATCTCCTTAGAAAGTATATCTATATCTTTTTCAATTTCAGTTATATCCTCCTCATTTATAATGATTTTCTTGTTTTTTACAAGATTATCATACCCTGAAACTATCGCGCTTATGTAATACAGTCTAAGCTCTGTGCTTTTAAGCATCTCTCTAATATCTTTGTACTTAATTTTGCTTATGGAATATCCGATAAAGGCATTGAGTTCATCTAGGCTCCCTATAAGTTCTATTATTTCGCTATCTTTTTTTACTCTTCCTTTTCTTATATCAGTGCTCCCTTTGTCTCCTTTACCTGTGTAATACATCATTGCTTATCCTCATCGTCTTTTTCATTTTCCGCATTTTTTATGAGGTAATATTTCGCTTTTCTTCTTATCCCATCTATATAAACCCTGAATAAATCATATGAAAGTCTGTAATAAACGCTCTTACCTTTGTGCTCGGAAACAAGTATCCTGTTAAACATCGGAGATACCAGGTTATAAAAGTGTTTTTTCCCATTTGGAGAATCTAGATCTATATTAAGGATATTAGCGAGTTCATCCCTGCTTACGCTCCCCTTCTCTCTTATGATGTTTATTATTTTTTCCGCTTCCGGATATAATTTCATACTTTTGGGATGTTTTCCATATATCATATATAATAGTTCTTCCATGATTTTTATAGTGGTTTGATTTATTTATTGATTCTTAACTATTTATTTATTGGAATAATTGATTAAACATGGCATTCGATTTTGCTTATGTGATAAAGCAGAGTTTTGTAATTTTATTTAGCGATTATTTCATATTTGCTTTAGCAGTGATATATACCGTCGCTTCTGTTCTTTTTGCATTATCAATAAGTTCACCAATTTCCTCCTTTATAACTTCAAAAGGGACCGTAATATCGAATGTGAGTTTCTTAGTAATTTATATGATACTATTTATGTTATTCAGCGTTTTCCTTCAGGATATTACCTTTATACGCGTTTTTAATAAGAATAAAAATATAAAGTACACGCTGAAAATGGCAGTTTATAGATTTCCAGTTTTTCTTGCTACAGATATAATAACGGGAGTTATAGTTACTTTAGGATTTATAGCGTTCATAATCCCCGGTATATACCTTCTTTTTAAATTTATACTGGCACCAGTATCCTCTGCCGTTGAGAAAAAGAGCCCGTTGGACGCTTTACGTAGGAGTTGGCAACTTACAAGAGGTAATTGGTGGGTTTTATTTGCAGTCTTTTTAATCCTTGGAATAATAGTATCAATACTAAGTTTGTTACCTTACATCTCTTATTTCTTTGAGTTTATTATAATAATTGCATATCCTCTGTCACTTATGCAACTAGCTCCAAATAAAAAATTAAAGAAAAAGCGAACTAATCCAGCTTAATATTAGTATTTAAGTTAGTTTATATCACTAATCTAAATGGCAAAGAATATATCAAAAGGAGTAATATTCGCTTCTGGTAGCGGAACCCGTTCAAGGCCAATTACTTATTACATACCAAAGCCGATGCTACCTCTAGGTAATTCACCGATAACAAAATTAATAGCGGATCAGCTAATACAATCTGGAATACGCGATATACTCTTAGTGTCTAGGAACGATCCCGAAGGGAAAGGAACTTTTCAACAAGTGGCGGATTATTTTTCCATAGAAAATAGCATTATCAACATGCCAGAGTATCGTAAACAGATAGAAAACGGTAGAATAAAATTTAGTATTGGATTTCAAGGCGTAGACAAGAAAACGCATAAACCTTTGGGAACTGCGAAGGCTTTGAAAGTAGCATATGATAAAGGATTTTTAAATGATGAGCCTGCAGTAGTAATGTTATCCGATGTAATCCAGCAAAGTGTAAATGGGGGAAATCATCTTCTCCTAAAAGATATGCTTTCCAATTATAATGGAGATACGTTGGTTTCCATGACATATGCAGATCCTAAAACCATATCAAATAAATCGGCAGCCTACGGTGCTAAGATATCCAATAAAACATATAAATTATCCAGAATAATAGAAAAGCCCACTTTAGAATATCTAAAAGATAATATGACTAATATCTCGGTCGGAGGAGGTATATACCTGCTAAATGAGGATGCTCAGAATAAAGTTGGGAAAATAAAAAGAGGTTTTGGCGGAGAATATCAAATAACAGATCTATTGGATATGCAGGCAAAGGAAGGTAATGTTTATGGGTATATGATAGACAAATCCGTATTCAGACATTATGATGTCGGAGAATTTGGATTGTTTATTCGTCAAAACATGGAAGAAAAATATAAACAGGATTTTTTCAATTACATTAAAAATGCTAGCGCCCCGGTAAAGACGATACTTATAGGCGGTGTTGGAATGTATGGAACTAAAAATAATCTTGATAGTTTATTATCGCAAATCTAGTTCAAACGGCATCTCTAAATTTTTTTACATAAACTTCTGGTCTTAATGAGTTCATAAATACCCCGGATAATTCCATAGAACCTATATTAGAGAATCTTGGAGTTATCTCTAGGTATAAATGTAATTCAGGGGAACTTTTCATTTCATGGAACATTATATTATAAGAGTGCGCACCGAATATCTTTTCGTTTCTTTTAAGTATTTCTTTTAACATGTTTATTATACTTAATATCTCTGCATCATTTAATTTCGTTATGTGGTTTATGTGTCTTTTGACAGTTATTATCGACATTCCTTTAAATCTGGATCCAAAAGGAGAGAACGCCAAGGCATATTTATCTTCTATTAGAATTCTTTCTTTGTCTATTTTTATTGCGTCTTCTATTATACATTTATTGTGGTTTTCTTTTATGATAAGCAAATCCTGTTTTATAACTGGAAGTATAAACGGCAGGCCTATTATCTGAGTATGCTGGTGGTATATGCTTCCCCCACTTATACTTCCGCTATTTTTGAAAACATAGACGTGTTTTATTTTTTTATCTTCATACATCATTTTTTCCCCTTCTATGAGAAGTTTAAACCACTCATACAAATCTGCATTATCTATTTCATGGAATTTCATTAAGTGATTTGGGGTATCTACTACTACGTATGACTTGCCATAGTTAGAATATTTTTTTAAAAATCCATTTTCTAAAAAAGATTCTACGCCAGAATTAACAATAGGATATTTGTTGTACATCAATCTAAGTTTCCAAGGTTTTCCAACAGTCTTTATTGTAGTATTAAAACTCTCCTTACCGTATTCGAATTGGCAGTCTGTTTTATTTCCATATAAACTTTCATCATTCCTAAAATCTCTGGGCCTAGTGTCCCTAGACAAAGTAAATATAACATCCGAACCAGTTAAGTAGTCCCTTCTAATCTCGCCTTTAAATGGAATTTCGGACATATTAGTTAATTATGGAAATAAACTATAAAAACATTGTTATTTTGTTGTTCTAATTATCTAATCCTATAGATCTAATTTCATTTAGATCACTTTTCTTCTGGCGGTTTTATTCTGCG
>DARG01000016.1 GCA_002503215.1 Candidatus Parvarchaeota archaeon UBA446 | reverse complement strand
CTTATCAAAATAAATTATTTATTTTGGTAGCTAATCTATACAAAGATTAGAATGCTTTTTTAAATTCATAAAAGTACATTAAATTAAGCGTTTTAAAGTTCAACAAAGAAGCCGCATCTCCCTCTTTCAGCATATCTGCAATTATGTCGTCTTTGTTCATATTATCATTGACTATGAATATTACTCTATCAAAACGCGTTTCAAGTAACTTTGACAGTGCTATCACGTCTTGCTCTATAAATATGTAGGTTTTTATCAGCCCTTTTATAAGAAAGCCGCTGACTTCTTCTTGAAAACTTATTTTTCTACTCTTTAAATGTCTGGCAACTAACTCCCTCATAAGATAAGAAAAAAATGACTTTTCATCGAAGTACATTAAATTATTATTGCTTAGGCCTTCATTCGGAGCACTTTTAATGAATAAAAACTTATGTGTCTTTTCATCCTCCATAAGTATACTCAGTTCTGAAATAATGCCTTCTGAAATAAGTTTGTTTTTGAGTGTATTGAAATCTTCTTTGTTAATAATCTTTTCTAAAGCCAACTGGTGCCCTCTTAAGTTAGACCCAGGGTTTTTGCTGATTTCTTCCAATAATTCCTTCTCTTTCAAATCTTTGTCGCTATTTTTAAAGTATACAAAAAAATCACTATCGATTTTTTCTTTTAAACCTATTAAGTCACTTCTAACATATTTTTCAGTTTTTACTAAATCCGCCTTAAAAACACTGAAAGGGTATACTGAGTCGTTTATAACGATGAATTCTCCTTTTTCCAGTTTACCTATTTCTGGCGCTAGTTTGTACTCTGCGGGAAGGATTTTATACAAATCTGGAAGGAGATTCACTTTTCCTATGAACTTTGTATTTGTGTTTTGTATTGCACTTGATATTATAGAAGATATCTGCTGATCTGAAAAAATAAAACCATATCCGAACTCCCTTATCTTTGATAATATATATTGTAGGATAGGTATTCCTTTCGCATAGTCTTTTTCCTGATTTGCATCCAAAATCATGTGTGCATCGTCTATAACGAAAACTCTTTTGAAAGACGATGAACGTCCCTTGGCAAGTGAATGGTAATAAAAACGGGACAGTACCAAAGAAACTAAGAAATGACCTTCGGGTTGGCCAAATTTCTCCATACTAAGCACGATATTTTTATCGTTTAATTTTTCGAATGAAATACCGTTGTTGCAGTCAAAAATTTCCGTGGCCATCAAAAGCCCGCTTATTCTTCCTCTTACTACTTTGAAATAATCGTTCCTTCTGCCATATACCTCTATATACTTTAAAAGATCCGAAAGAGACGGAGGATACTGTTTATCCCATTCAGAGAATAAACCCATGGTGTTTTCTAGTAAGTAATCTCTGCTACCTACAAGCAGCGCAAAACTATCCGAGAATACGTCTGCAAAGTGAACAGCCCATTCTTGCATAGATACATCTTTTGGCGGCTCTAGGGGGTTTATCTTAATATTGCTACTCGAGATATATACTGTATTTTTAGAAAGTCCTAGAAACTGATAATCTTTTTTCATATCAAAGCAGAGATAATTTACCCCTTGTTTCTCTGCCTGAAGCAGTATGTTCATTATAAGAGAAGTTTTACCATGTCCTGTAGATCCTATAACAAGCACGTTTCTGTTCAAATCTTCTACAGATAAAGAGAACCTGCTTATAGGCTGGCCCTTGTAAAGCAGGTTACCCACCTCTATTCCCTCTTTTACTTTTATTAATGGATATGAAGCATCTAGATTGGGGAAAAGCTGTTCTAATCTTTCATACTCTTGTATTATCTTTAAAATCAAAAATCGCTGCATCTCTTTATCGGCAGTCTTTGACAGTCTTGCTATAAGTCCTTCTATAAAAGAAGTATCTACTCTAGTTCTTAGCTTATCAAGTCCTTGCAGTATCTTTCCAAGAACTTCCTGCTCAGCTTCCATTTTCCGCAAGATTTAGGTCATATAATTTGATCCCAAGTGATAACGCCAAGCTGCCTTTTTGAGTAATTATTTTTCTGAATAAGATGTCCTTATCTAAATAACCTTGTTTTATAAGCTTGGCCTGTGATTCTTTAAATTCCTTAAAAGACCCTTTCAGGTTTTTCCTCAAAGCATTTATAGACTTGCCTTTAGACACGGAATCTAATATGTATATGTCTAAAGGATCTATGTCATTTATTTCCTCTTTAATGCAGCCAATGCACAATGGTGGAGAAAGTCCTTTATCGTGCTGACTACACACAATGGAATTACACTTAGAACACACCATAACTGCCACTCCATCGTCAACTGCGTGTCTGCCATTAACACAAAATGCCTTTGATTTTACCTTAAAAACGCTACCGTTTGCCGAAGAAATATTCTTATACCCATTTAAATTGAAAGGATCTAATATAGTCATTTCTTGTTCAGTTATATCTTCGTTTTTATTTTCCATTATATATCTAGACATAGCCGTCACCAATGTTTCCAGTTGCTCATTTTTACTGCTTATCTCGGAAACTTTATCATTCATGTTCAATATGGCTTCATAAAGCTGTTTTAACTCTTCTTCCATCAGATACCCCCTAAAAGCCCCATAAATGTCGTAGGCACATATTCTATGGCCCTTACAAATGTTGATTCAAAAGTTGTAAACACGCTTGGCGAATTTTTCTTAGATATAAGCAACTTTAGTGATTTATTCCCATAAGAGATATTTATCATTCCGCTGTTTCCATACATAACTAACTTGTTTTCCGTTTCATTGCTACCTGTCTTATAGTAATAAGAATCGAATCCACTTTCATTAATTGACATCACAGCTTGATTATCTGAAGGTTTCGCTGTTTTTAGCAAAGCTGAGTTTAAATTGTCCACAAAAGAGGAATAATTCTGTAAATGTGAAAGCTTAGAGATGCTTTCGTTCATTGATGTAATGTACTTCAAAATTTCGCTGTCCATTTTAGTAAGCTGCGAAAGATTTTGTAGTTGGTTCACTTCTGTGTTATAATAAACGTTTTTGGCCGTGTAGTTGATTATTTTTGTTTTATATATTGAAAATATTGCTTTGTAATTAGAGATGTTTAACCCATCATAATAATAGTATGGCTTACCTGGCTCTAAAGAAATGTTTTCATAGCCGAGGCAGTTTTGTGACAAGTAGATAGTATAAACATAACGATTCGTAGCGTTGTATAATGTAATATTATACCTGCCTACTGGGAGTTTTAAAGAGTATTGAGAGACATTTGAAGCTATAACCTGTTTACTTTTATTTGCCAGTGTTATTGATAAATTATTATCTTTTTGGACAAACAAATTTAACGTAATGTCACTGAGACTTTTAAAATAATAAGAAGTATTACTAAGATTCACATTTATTTTCTTGTTATAATAATTTAAAATAGGATTTTTGCCGTAAAGTTCTAACTGTGCTTTGCTTGAATTTGTAATTATGGTTAAATTATCTCCAAGTTGAGTGTTCTGAGTTATAGCGGAACTGTTTGGGTTACTCACCTTAATGTATATGTTTTTTGTACTGCATCCATAGTCATTTGCCAGCAGGGCCTTAAAAGAATAAACCGTTGCATTTGCTTTACTACTTAAAGTTTGATTTCCGCTTCCATAATTGTTACCTTCAGTAATATTATCGCTATTTCCTAAAGGTATACTGTTATTTCCTGCAGGCAAAGATTCTACAAGAAGATTACCTCCAGCTTTGAATTCTAAGATATTTCCTTCGCCACCGTTTCCTAAATAAGATAGGTTGTAAACATCTGGGTAAACCATTGAGAGTGAAGAATTCATCTGGGGGCTTATATATATTTTACCACCGCTTACGTTCATAGTACCGTTATTCTCTATTTTTCCGGCTATTATTTCTAAAATTCCACCCCCTCCTGCTCCCACTACTCCTCCTTCCAATGCCAGTTTTCCATTGGGAATTTTGGAGTAATTTATTGACTGTCCTCTATTCGTTATTGTACCTTTGTTTGAAAACTCTTTGGAAATTATTATCAAAGGAAAAACGCCGCTGCCTCCATTAATTAGATTATTATACGGGCCATTAAAATCGGCACCACCGGCGCTTTCCAGAAGACTCAAGTTAAATGTGTAGTTTAATGGTAAGTACGAAACGTGATTTCCGCTTATATTTGGAATGGCCGTATTCAATTCTCCACCACCATTACCACAACCGTCTTTATTGCATAAAACATATCCGGATCCTGGTGCTGCAAGAGTACCGCCTCCATTGGAAGCGCTTTCATTGGAGATACTGCCCGCGCCACTACCTGCATATGATTCTGGGAAATTCTTTACTCCTAAATAATAAGAAGTGGAAGTTCCGCCGTTATTCATATAATTTTTGTCGTAAATACTGCCGTTATTGAAAAAATTTGTAAAATTGAGAAATATTGGTTTTTCGAGATTTATATTCCCTTCGTTTCTAAAAATATAACCTTTGGATAAATTAGCTGCAAGCGTAAAGTCCGCATGATTTATTATAATACTTGAATTCAATAAAGAATTTCCTGTAAGCCTAAAAGTATTATCTATAATAATACCTTTTGATCTTAAAATTGCATTGTTAAGCTGTATTGAATTAGTTATTCTTATCCATTGTGAAGTACAGACAAAATTAGATGAATTTGTTAAAGTTACATTAACATTTGAGCAAGTTTGTGCAAAAGTATTACCTATCATAAAAGGTAATACTAAGATAATACTCAATAAAAATATAACAAGTGTAATATTTTTGTTTATCATATAATTTTATCTGAAAGTATGGGTTGAAATAATATTTAAATCTTTCTATAATTTT
>DARG01000006.1 GCA_002503215.1 Candidatus Parvarchaeota archaeon UBA446 | reverse complement strand
GCAGTAAAACCGTTACTTTTACCCCAAATGCAACAATAGATCCAAATCCAACTATAGCACCAGGAAGCACATATACATTTTCAGTTCCAAACATATGCCCTTCTGCAGGTAATCATTTCTTAGCAGCAGTAACGATAAATTACATGGAACCAAGTTCTTCTTTTCCTTCGGCTATTTATCCTTCTTCCGGCTCCATAACAGGAACAGTTTCATCAAATAGTGCTCCTGCATATGTGGCCGTATTCACTGGTCCTATCAGTAGTACTGCTACTTATTCAAACCCATATCAACCCCCTTCGGAGGGATCTCCGGATATAAGCAGGATAAACATATCTCTTACGTCAAATCCAGCGATTAATAAAACACTTAAGAGCGGGTCGTTTTCTCTTTCGGCCTGGATATATCAGCTTCCAAATGTTGTTACCTGTGAGATAAATGTATTTGGGTTGTATAACCCTGTAGCATCGTTTAGATTTGGTGTAAGTGGATATTCCTCATGGATTCTTGGTAATAAAATTATGTTAGAATTGTTCAATAACAGTGGTGGCACAACAACACAGACAAACATGTTTGGGGGCCCAGTTAAAAACAGTTCATGGGAAAATTTAATAGCTACGTATAACGATTCTTATGTAAATTTTTACATAAATGGTAAGCTATCAAGCAGTTCTTACTATTCAAAAGCTAATATTACGTTATCTTCTCTTGGTTTAATAGGTTCCGGTTTAGCGGGATGCGACGATCAATTTATCGGAGATATGGCCAATTTACAATTTTATAACGAATCTCTTACAGGAAACCAGATATCATCAATATTTAGCAAAGGCATGGGAAGTTATCCTATAAACAAGCAGTTTGTAGGTTATTGGCCGTTAAATGGAACAGCAAAGGACTATAGCGGTAATAATTATAATGGGGTAGCTACATCAGTAGTCTTCTATACAAGTAACTATCCAATATCTTGAGATATTAGATTATTTTAAGTATGTTATCATAAATGACAAGGCAAAGAAGCGTTTAAACTTAATACAGACTTTGTTGTAATCTTTTGATTCAGCCATTATTATCTGGAAACGTAAGAGCAATCCTTTTTGACACTAGTTCAATCAATAAAGATTTTTAATGATTTATTTAAAAGTTATTACAAACGGTATCTTCTATTTCAGTTAAAAAATATATACGGTCTTCATGGCGGTGTATTAACAATATCTGGGCCCAGGGAGGTTCGAACTCCCGGCCTTCTCCGTGTGAGGGAGACGTCATAACCACTAGACCATGAGCCCTTACTTACATTAATTACTATTCTCATTTAAATTTTAAAATGATCCACTGGAAGTAAGATTAGAGCTTGCGAAAAATATAGATACACCAATTCTTACCATAAAGAATATTCCAAGACCTATAGCGACATATACTGGTACATTTCTTATACCATTTTTCGCCTTTCCTGTATTTAGTATGCCCCCCAAAAGTGCACTTGAAGCGGTAGTTATAATAACGTTTATTACTGCTACTGTTACTATTAAAGTAACAGAAATATTCGGAAGGCTAAAGCCGGAAAATAATCCCAATGTACCGGATGGTAAGTTTGTAGCGGAAGTAGAGCCTGCAGTAGATGCACCTACACTGTCCATGATACCTATAAGGAATGAAGATACTCCATAAAGCAATGGCCCTGCAAGAGTAGCTGCTATGAATATGAAAAGGGAATAACTCTTTACCTGTGCTCTCATATCACTTCTTATGCTTTCATTCTGCAACAAGTTGCTGGCAAGGTTTTCAAGTATAAGGTGTAACTCAGCTCCAGACCTGATGCTTTCAGATATTATTCTTACGCTGTCTTTGAAGAATTCCGAACTTGTAAGATCATTCATTTCCAGTAGAGCTTCCGGGAAGGTTTTTCCGGCTTGTGTCTCTATGGCTGCTTTATTAAGCAGGTTATTGAGTTTACCGAATTCTGGTTTCATCGACGAGATAAAAGAATTTTCAGGTATCATTCCCGCTCTAAGGTTAGCGGCCATAAGCAAAAGCATATCCGGCAGTACTTTTTCTATTTTAGTTGATACGGAATCTGCTATCATAGCCACTAATGCCTCCGAAAGGAAAATTCCTCCAAATAATATAGCTGCTACGGCTCCCAACCCGTATAAAGCAGAATTAAGAAAATGAAAAGTTAATATACCTCCGATAACTGCAGCTACGAGCAATAACATTATTATGGATCCTATAGTTTCATCGGGATTATCTCCAGTCATCTGTGCGTATATAAACTGCTCCTTTAATCCGATAGTAAGTGATTTTGGAAGGAGTCTAGATAATAGTTCTCTTTTACTTCTACCTTTGTATTTTCTTTTAATACCACTATTAATTTTATATTTATTTTTCATACTCCTATCGATGGTCTCCTGTTCCCTACCATTCCCATGAAAAATATCTGGAATATAAGGAGAAATGGAGGTATAATGTATATTATTGCTTTTGTGTTAAAGTGTGCCAAAGATCCCAGTATAACAAATACTGACATTCCAAGACTAGGTACAACTACTGAGATAAGCATGTAAGCCATAGACATTGGGGTTAGTTCACCGGCATAAGATTTCATATCCGATTGTTGTTTTTTTATAAGCATATCATTTATAAGTTCCAACGTTCCCGCTATATCACTACCTGACTTTATTGCATTTAATATTATATCTATAGCTCTTCTTAGCGACTGCGAAGGAACTCTTCTAGCGAGGTGATCCAACGCATCATTCTGCGGAACACCCGATTCTATCTCCTCAACAGCTAATTTGAATTCGTCTGATATAATTCCATAATTTCCATTTGCTACGTCTAGAAGTGCATTGAATATAGGAACTCCAGAACCAACTTTTATCATGATTTCTCTGATAGCAAAAACTACCTGCTCTTCTATTAGCTTTGTTCTTTTTACTGCCTGGAGCTTCGGAAAATTCAGAAAATAAAAGAAGTAAACCGCAGGTACTACAAATATCAATACAGGCAGTATCGCTTCAATTTTAATTGTAAGGAGATTTTTCTTTATAGCTATAAGAATAATCAATCCGGAAACCCCTGCCATAAGACCAACTAGTACAAGCGCAACTACTATCCCCGCAGCTATATAATCCAGATAATCTATAGACATGGATGCCTGGATAAGGTCCTGTTTGAGTGTAGGCACTATTCCTTTAAAATTAAATGCAAGCTTCTTGAATTTTTTACCGAAGAATAAAGCTTTTTCAGGAGAGATTATAACTGCGGGTATTTTTGTTGCCATCTATATTACCTCTAACTGCGATGGATCTCCATTGTCTTTTATCAGCTGCATGAGTTGGTCATGATTTGTGTAATAATTACTTGCCGTCAATCCTATAGTGTTTACATTTTTAATTTTTTTATCCGTCATCCACTGAAGCACAGTTACCTTTTCCTTTAGGTCATCTGCCATTTCATCGCTTGTTAATCCCGAATAAAGAGCAAGTTTTGTCGATAATTTCTGGGAGGTATTTATTGTTCTTTCGATTTTATCGCTTCTTGGTTTCCATTCAAAAAGGTTGTTGGTCTTAAGCTCTGTAACTCCGCTTATTTGTCTTTCTACTATCTCTGCAAGCTCAAGTACACGTCTTACTCCCGTTCTTCTCTGTCTGAAAGCGGTAATTATAAGGTCAAGAGTCGCGACTTCTATTTCAGGAAGATCTATCGGTTCGGATACAAGTCTTTTAACAACTTGTTGTGCAGTTTCCGCGTGCATCGTAGCATATACGGAGTGACCAGTCATCATTGCTTCAAAAAGAGTCTGTGCGTCTTCCTTCTTTCTTATCTCACCTACTACAAGTCTGTCTGGTCTCATTCTAAGAGAGTTAAGCAAAAGGTCAAGCATAGTAACCTCTCCTTTGCCTTCTGCGTTCTTCTGTCTAGTAAGCATCGGAACCCAGTGCATATACTTTGGAAGGACAAGCTCGCTTGTATCTTCTATGGTTATTATCCTCTGGTTTGGAGGGATGAAAGGAAGGAAAACATTAAGCATTGATGTTTTACCGGAAGCAGTACCACCGGTTACAAGGAATGAAAGTTCATACTGCATAGCCTGCCATACAAATGAAACAAGTTCTTTGGATAGAGTGCCTCTCTCTAGAAAATCTATTACAGTCCAAGGGTCTGCTCTAAACTTTCTGATGTCAAGCGTATTCCCATGCGTGGATATAGGGTAAAGAGTAGCGTTTACCCTATCTCCATTTGGAAGCTGTGCATCAAGCAAGGGATTTAGATTAGTTATCTGTCTTCCCACTTTTCTTGCAATCTGCTGGGAATATGCTTCTATCTTGGATTCCGTTTCTATTTTAACATTGGTTTCAAGCCACCCATATTTAACATGATACACCTTTACATAAGTCTTTGAGTCGTTTATTACGATTTCTTCAAGGTTCGCGTCGTTATCAAGGATTTCTATTATACCTAAACCGAACATCTCATGAAGCAGAGTAGCAGAAAGCTCTATATATGATTTTTCCGGCATACCTGGAATTAGTTTAATCAGTTTTTTCTGTACTATATCAAGAAAGTCTCTTTTCAATAATTCCGATGTTGTCTGCGACAATTCCTGTATTTTTGAAGGGTTTTCCTTTATCAACTCCGTCCTTATCTCAGAAAGGACGGCATTCATACTCTGATCTATTACCGGCGTAGCCAGATGATATGCCATAGTAAATTTGGAAGGAATATCGAGTATCCTTACCTTTGCAGTTACACCGTCAGATACGACGTCATAACTGTCTACTATTCTTATCTCTCCAGCTTCCGATTGCATATATATTAATAATTAATAATTTTAAGTTCTTATAACTTTAATCCTTTTATGATGTAACGGCAGCCGGAAAATAATCAACATATTAAGACAATATTAAAATCTATAAATCAATGCGTATTATTATTTGTAAATATGGAAAAAAATAATATTTTGCTTATGGCATATGGTACTCCCAGTAAGAAAGAGGATGTAGGGCCGTATCTGAAAGACATATTCAATGGGAAAGAAGTTCCTCAAAACGTGGTGGAAGAAACACTTGAAAAGTACGAGAAGATAGGTTTTTCTCCGCTCAAATCTATAACAGAAGAGCAGGCCGTTCTTTTGGAAAGGAATCTTGCAGCGTTGGGACACGTTTGCAGCGTATCAATAGGAATGAAGCACTGGCACCCAAGAATAGAAGAGGTTGCTTCTGCGATAAAAGAAGGAGATCCCGAAAAAGTCATAGGAATGATTATTCATCCATTTAAGTCGGTAATGGGGAGCGAAGAGTACAAAAAAATGTTCTTTTCCGCTTTCAACGGGTTGGATGCAAAGTTCATAGACAGCTGGTACTCCGAAGAAGTCCTTTACGATGCATGGTCTGATAACATAAAAGCAGAACTTAGAAAGTTCAGTAACATCAATGACGTGTTTGTCATATTCACGTCCCACGGTCTTCCGTCTTCCGTAGAGGACAAAATATATAAAACACAGCTCGAAGAATTTTCTTCCAGACTCGCAGAAATGAACAACATTAAAAATTATTGTCTTGCCTATCAGAATGGAAGCCACACAAATTGGTACGCACCCGAGGTTACGCAGAAACTAACAGATGTAAAAGATAAGGGCTTCAAGGACGTGCTTATAGTACCGATAGGTTATCTGTCAGATAGCCTGGAGACGTTATATGATATAGACATTGGTTATAAGAAGTTCTCCGTTGATATAGGGATAAATATGCACAGAGCTAGTTGCTTGAACTTATCGGATAAACTGATTTCTGCCATGTCATCTGCAATAGTGAAAGCCCTCTGATTTGTTTTAAATTTTTATATATTAGTATATTGTAATATATTGTTTATGGTCTATGGTGTTGTCTCCTATTCCCACAAAAACATGCCTTTGCAGGATATATACAAGTACGATATAACAAGAAAGGACATGTCAGGGCTGGATGCACTCATGTTGAAGACATGCAACAGGATAGAGGTATACTTTCATTCTGATAGCTTATTCAATCTTTACAATATTTTTTCACGCTTTGACAAAGCCAGCGCGAATGACGGTATTCAAGGTGGGGAATTTCTCGTTGGAGAGGACGCGATAAAACATGCTTTTCGGGTATCAGCAGGATTAGAGTCAATTATTGTCGGAGAGGACGCGATACTCGGACAGGTACGCAGCGCGTTCAAGGATTACGTCAATGAATATGGTCATGGCACGCTTGCGCAGCTTTTTGAAAATGCGATAATGGTAGGAAGAAAGATCAGGAGAGAAACCTCTAAATCCAATGGAGATAATATCCTTTACAATTCCACAGTTGAGGCATTTAAGAGATTATACTCCGAGAAGGACAAGGTGGCTATGGTCGGCTCCGGCATGGTTATAAGTGGTATAGTAAGACGTATGGATTACGCTTTTCCGGACATTAACCCAGTAATATTCAGCAGAAGCGATGTGAACGCAGCCAGACTGGCCAATAAATTTGGGTTGGAACATCAGGAATTGGATATTGAAAAATTAAACGGCTATGATATAGTAATATCCGCTATAAAAGGGGGTAATGGAGTGTACTTAGAAGGGCCAAAGGCCATAATAGACCTTTCTGTGCCAAGGGCATTTCTTGGAAAAAATGCTTTGTATGCCGAGGATATAATGAATAATTCTTCTATTCAAAGTAATGGGACAACAGATTATATAGACTCTGCAGAGCGTATAATAGACATTGAAGTCAGGAGATTTATGTCCAAAGGTGAGGACAAATGACAGACTACCCAGTTAGCGTTACAGGAATTAAGCTAAAGCATTCATGGTGGACTACTGATTCTGCAGTTAGGCATTCAGTGATGGATTCTTTGAAAATGGAAATTTCCAGAGCAAAGCTGGAGAATTCATCTATAAATTTCTATTCATCGCTAAGATATGATACCGATATTATATTCTGGATGACTGCAGACAGCTGGGAAAAATTGTCGGCTTTCAAGGTTTTCCTTTCAAAGACTTTCGGAGATTACGGCGAATTTAATTATGGCTTTCTTTCAGTATGCCAGAAACCTTTTGTAGAGAATAAAAATGCCAAATACTTTATAGCTTATCCTATGCGTAAATCCACAGAGTGGTACTTGCTGCCGGAAAACGAGAGAAAGCAAATAACAGCTGAACATATTTCCATGGCAAAATCAAGTGGTAACAATAACAATATCTCTTCGTATACTATGAAATCGTTCGGTGTATCGGATGATGAGTTTCTTGTATTGTATGAGCTACCTTCTATTAATGAGTGGATACGCGTAGTCGAAGAGCTTAGACAGGCGCGTGCTAGAAAATGGGTTACCAAGGAAATACCTGTACTTGCCGGCATAAAGGATGAAGCGTTTTTATATTTCCAGTGATTACAAAAAACATGATAAACATCGGATTGTATTACAAGGTAAAAGAGGGGCATGAATCTGAGTTCGAAGAAAGGTTTAACGCTGCAGTCTCAGCAATAAAGGAAGCAGGGTTTGGATGTACAGATGCAAGACTTTACAAGGAAGTTTCAAATCCAAGCGAGTATATGCTTTATACAGAGTGGGAGGACACAGATGGTTTTAGGAAGTTCATGCAAAGCGATGCATACAAACAAACTGTAGAAGCCGGAAAAGAAATAATAGAGGGCCATCCGAAGCACAGGATATTTACTGAAAATACAGAACAAAAAATGTAAAAGATCAAATTTGGTCAATCTTTGAGAATTCCGTCTTTATAAAATCTAGAACGAAAAGTTAGTATAATTTTTATATATTAGTAATATAAACTTTTATATATTAGTAATGCACAATCTCGATTCTTTATAAAATAATTAACTAGACAAAATAATAATTTAAAATATAAATGTTTTAATAATATCGGGGAAAATGACAAGAGACATAGTTTTAGGAAATCAGAAACTTTTAGTAAATATCGATAGGTGGCTTCAGGTAAGAGATATATTTTATCCAAATGTTGGGCAGTATAATCACTTAAATGGGCTTGCAAATAAGGTATGCCTTATAGACGAACAAAACAATTTATCGTGGATAAATGACGCATCATGGGAAAGAAAACTAGATTATAAACCCGATACAATCATTGCACATAATGAAGCTGTAAATAAAGCTCAAGGCGTAAGAATAGTATTTGATGAAGCAGTCAGCAATGATGACATATTTATAAGGAGAATACGCATCAGTAATGAAAAAGATTCTATAAGAAATTTAAGACTGTGTTTTAACCAGTCATTTCATTTATATGAGAACGGGATAGGGGATACAGCACTATTCCATCCTGAAAAAAAGGCAATAATACACTACAAGGACAATGTATATTTTCTTATTGGAGTATGCAAGGGAAAAGATGAAATGGGATTTGATTATGATATTGAAAATAAGGTCTCACCGTCAAAAAATTTCAACAGAAATCCCATAAAACAAGGAACTGTAGAATCGATAATAGGTGTGGATTTACAGATACGTGCAAAAAGCAGTGTAGAGCTATGTTATTACATTATAGCAGGCGATAGTTTCAATTCCGTTTTTAAAAAGAGAGAACCATTCCTTGATAATGGCTATAATAACTACATAGAAAAGTTGGAATCAAGTGAAAAGGAATTTCTAAGCAAGTCCAAGACGGATCTTTCCATAGTAGAAAGTGATATAGCTGAACTTTACAAACGTTCTTTGCTGGTCATAAAAACACAGATAAACTGGAATGGCGCAATAATAGCTGCGAACGATTCTGACAATATAGGATTCAATAAAGATACCTATTCTTATATGTGGCCAAGAGATGCATCGATGGTGGCCATAGCAATGACAAAGGCAGGTTATCCTGAGATTGCAAGAAAATTCTTCGATTTTTGCAACGGTATACTATACAAGGACGGCTGCATGCTGCAGAAATACAATCCGGATAAATCGATAGGAAGCAGTTGGCTTCCATGGGTTTTCAATGATAAATTCTCCCTACCTATACAGGAGGATGAAACAGCATTGATTCTTTGTGCTCTCAATGTTTATTATGAGTACACGCATGATTCTGAATACATAAAGAGTATATACAAAGACTTTATAAAACCAATGGGGGACTTTATACTTAATTACAAGTATGAAAACGGGCTTATACGCGAAAGCTATGGCCTTTGGGAGGAGCATAGAGGTATATTTACCTTTACTACTGCTACAGTTCTCGCAGGATTTTTAGCCGCAGAAAAACTTGGTCATATAGCTTCCGATGAGGAATTTTGTAACAATTGCAAAAATACTTTTAATGAGATAAAATCTGCAATGGTAAAATTTCTTTACAGCAAAGATCTAGGCCATTTTAGGAAGATGGTAAATGTCCAGGATGGAAATGTCTTGTACGACGATACATTCGATTCATCTTGTTATGCAGCAGTGGAGTTTGATATCTTTAATGTAGAGGATGAAGAAATCAGGTCTTCTATGCAAAAATATAAAGACAAATTATCAGTAAAAACAGACATTGGTGGATTTGCAAGGTACGTTGGTGATAACTATTACAAAAAATCAGATGATACTAATAATGTTCCTGGAAATCCTTGGTTTATATGCACTCTTTGGTACTGCAAATATCTTATAAAAAAAGCTAAGTCTAAAAATGATCTAAATGACGCTGTAAAAATACTGAAGTGGGTGTCAAAACATGCTCTGAAAACAGGTATTATACCTGAGCAGATACATCCTTACACTGGAGAGCCATTGTCGGTTTCTCCGCTTACATGGAGCCACGGTGAATTCGTAGATACAGTAATAGAATACACTAGGAAATTTAAGGAATTAAAATAAATTGGTCTAAATAAGTACAAAACTTACTTTAGATATGTTATTTTTATTACTAAAAGAAAAACGTAATGTTATTTTTTATGAGCTTAAAAAATAATGCAAAGGCGGCAAAATATAATAAGCTGTAAGGTACTAATTATCTATGCCACAAATGTATGGTGAACTTGCCAAGTATTACGACTTAATATACTACTGGAAAAATTATAAGGAAGAAAATGAAAAAATCAAGGAGATTATTCGTAAATACAAAAAAACTAAAGGTAATTCGCTTCTGGAAGTTGCCTGCGGTACAGGAAGGCACCTGGAGTATCTAAAGAAAGAATTTGAGTGCACCGGCCTTGATTTGAACGAAGAAATGTTAAAACTTGCACGTAAAAGAAATCCGGAAATTAAGTTTGTTAGAGCGGACATGATGAAATTCAGGCTTGACAAGAAATTTGATGTTATAACCTGTTTGTTTAGCTCGATTGGATATGTGAGAACTTATAAGAACCTTGAAAAAACTTTAAAAAACTTTTCTAATCATCTTAAAGTTGGTGGCGTTGTTATAATAGAGCCTTGGTTGTCTAAATCAACGTATACCAAATATTCACCACACTTAACAGTATATCAGGATAAGGACATTAAGATAGCAAGAGCTTCAATATCAGATGCCAAAGATAATATATCCATAATGAAGATGCATTATCTAATCGCAGAAAGAAGAAAACAAGTAAAACATTTTGTCAGTATAGAGAAGTTAGGGATGTTTGAGATATCAAAGACTTTACAACTTATGAAAAAGGCTGGTTTAGATGCGAAATTTCTGAAGAAAAACTCATTAGATATGGAGAGAGGCATATTTGTAGGAGTTAAGAAAAGCGAATAAGCTTATAGATTTTTATGTTTCAGTTTCTTCAGGTAAATTTTATAATTATCGAGAAAAATGGCAAACATCAGTTTTTAACAAATATCCTGCTTAAAATCAATGAAATAGAGTTTGGTACAGCATTAGCAAGATTCTACAGAAACCGCTGGCAGATTGAAACAGGTTACAAAGTTAAAAAATACGCTTCGGGAGCAAAACATGCTCAAAGAACCATATAATACGTTACTTTTATTTTGTGCAGTTCATCTTGTACAACTGCCAGGTTATAGTGGATCTGATTATACTCTTAGTATTAGTGTTAAGAACCAATAAAACTTTGATAACAGAAAAAACATTTTCCGCTAAAATTTTAACGATTAAAGAACCCGCAATATAACTACAACCGCATTTCTTTTAGTCTTTTCTTACCTTCTGATACCTTAAACGGTTTCTTACAATTTGGGCAAATCATTTCTTCTGCATCGCCTATTAAATACGCGCCAGCCCCGCAATTAGGGCAGATTACATTGAATTTGGAATTACCCTCCATTTTATTTATTGTTAGGTTTATTACTTATATTAATTTCGGTACACGTTTTGGAGGTACTGATAGACATGGGCTTGACGGGATTTGAACCCGCAACCAACCGGTTAAAAGCCGGATGCTCTGACCTAGTTGAGCTACAAGCCCTTTATCTCACTTTATTATTTGTGATAAGTTATATAGTTTATAGTGATTTATAAGTATTCAAAAATAATAACAAGTTATATCATATTTTTGTCGGTTATGTAAAATAATCTCAATTTTATATTTCTTATAACTTCAATTTATTTAGAATTAAAGTAGAATAAAAAAGTATCGTTACTAATAGTGTATAATGCTTAGGAGAAAGAGAGATTTATTTAAAGTGTTTTTATCTCCAATAATACAAAGGATAAAGCTTAAAATTAAAGTTACTTTAAATATTATATGTATAATCCGGCTGTGTAGAAATCCTCATC
>DARG01000005.1 GCA_002503215.1 Candidatus Parvarchaeota archaeon UBA446 | reverse complement strand
TAAAAATAGTTACTGGCGGTGGAAAGACCGCAATAATATCTGCGATAATAGGATGGCTCTTTTACGCCCATACAGAAGAAGTCCAGAAGATAGTAATACTCGTTCCGAACCTGATAGTAAGGGATAGATTGGAATATGATTTTGTAAGGTCAAATGAAAGGAAAAGCACGATATTTGAGAATTGGGATATAACTCCAGACAAAAGCCTGAATAGCAGGTTAAGCGCAGCAGTATTAGAAAGTGGGTCATCACCTCAGAAAATGTTGGAAGTAGATATTATAATTGCGAATATCCAAGAGTTATATACCCATAATGCGAACACTGCAAGCAACTTAAACTATATACTAAAGAACTTTGATGGTCTGGCGATATTCAATGATGAAGCCCACAACACAAACGCTAACGAGTTTGACCACATATTAAGCCTGCTAAAGGATAAGACAGCTCTAAGACTAGACACCACCGCAACGCCAGAAAGGGCAGATGGAACGTATCCTAACTCAAACCTGATATATGACTTCGATATAGACCAAGCTTTGCTTGCAAATAGACCAATAATAAAAGATGTCATAGTATATAGACCAGATACAAAACTGTTGGAGATAACTTACGTTAATGCTACAACTGGAGTAAAAAAGAAGATTAGCGAACTTGAACCTGAATTTGAAGAGGCAGAGAAAAGACTTAAGCCGTTCAACTGGATTATGGATGATGCCCCATTAAATCTACTGGTGGACATATCTTTGGACCGTTTAAGGGAGAAAGAGAAGGAAGCCAAGAATAATGGCGACTATAAGCCGATATTGTTCATAGTAACTATGGGCATAAAAGAAGCTGGAAAAGTAAAGCAGTTCTTGGAGACTAGAAGAAACATAAAAACTTTGTTGGTAACCGAAGAGTCAGGAGACAGTGATAGAGAAGATGCAAGGAATCTTGGTAAAAAGGATAGTCCATACAAGGCAGTCGTAAGCGTATTTATGTTGAGAGAGGGTTGGGACGTTCCCGAAGTGTCAGTCATATTATTGCTTAGGAGAATACTCTCACCAGTATTCGGTCAGCAGATAATAGGTAGAGGACTTAGGAAGATAAATAAAACGAGCTTGGACAGAGAGACTCTTTCGGTTGTAGACCATCCCCAACTTCAACATGACTGGCTGTGGAAAAAAATGCGAGTAACAAAGACAATAGATGATGTTATGCCAAATGATGAGATAGAGATACCTAAATTGCCTAGAGGAGAAGACCATATACCACGCCTTACACATACCGAGAATCTTATAAAAATTAAACCCTATTCCGATAAAGAGTTTGAGGATAGATTAGGTAGGTTAAAAGATAATCTGGGCGATACTCAACCAGACAAAAATTGGAGGAAAACATTAAACGAATTTAGCTATGAGACAGATAAGTATTCAATAACAAAGCTAAAGTTGGAGAGTATGCGCAAAAAATACCTAGGAAAGAAGTTTGGCGAGGAAATAGATTATGATGTTAGTGGATTTAGTGAGGCGGACAAAGTTGAGGATATAAGCATAGATGATTTAAAGAGGCAAATGCTTTCTGTTGTAGAGTATATTTTGGAAAAGAATAATGTAAGCGAAACTGACAAAGGCAGGTTTTACAGAGTGATTCTTGACATGGTTTCTAAGAAGTTCTTGAATTCCAATCCATTGTCCAAATCAATGCCAAAAGACAGGATACTAATATTCAATAATCTTGAGAATCTAGTCGGTGCATTTACCCTTCCAGTTGTAAAAGGAATAATAGAAGATGGTGCATTATATGACTGAAGGAGTATACAATGAACCTAAAAAAAGTCCGTATTCGTGCGAGTTATACGATAGCGACTTTGAAAAGCAGTTTATGTATGAGTTGGAAAAAGACCCAAAGGTAAAAAAGTGGACAAAGAATCATGGCATCAGGATACCCTATGTAAATATTGATGGCAAAGTAGCACATTACAACCCAGATTTTATTGTAGAGTATGCAGATGGAACTCAGGAATTAATAGAGATAAAAGGGAAAAACATGCTCACAGAGATAACCAAGCGCAAGCAAAAAGCAGCTAAAGAATGGTGCGAGAAGAGGGACATAAAATACAGGCTGATAACCATATAATTAGTTTTTAGACACTTTATGGACAAAACAAGGAGTTTTTGGACAGAATTGGAGTTTATGAACAAGACTGTTTTTAGCCGAAAATTTACACACTTAAACGTTTTTAAATTACCACTGACCTAACAATACTATATGGTAAATAGAGATTTTAGGAAATCATGCGAAATGATTGGCGGAGACTACAACTTAGATGACCGAGCTTGCATTATAAAAGATAACCCTAGATCTCAAGCGGTCTTACAAGATATGATAAATGAAAGTCTACATGCTCCTAAGGAGTACAACTTAAGAGACATAAATTCTAGACGGGACACCAATATTGATAGCTTTAACACTTATGACGAAGTTTTCGATAAAGACGGTACAATTGCTATAAGAAGATCAAATAATTATATATATGCACCCAATTCGGTTTTTAATTTAGGTAAAGTAAATAGATAATATAGTACCTATAATCTATAAGGCTAATAGCCTACTAGGTTTCGTCGTTGCTATATCCTTAGTAGCTTGGCTTATTGGCGTTGCAGTAAATGATCTAAGATTAACTAGCGTAGCCGAACCCGTATTTATAATATTTGCGTTTTTCTGGGTTTTATTTTTAGTGCTTAATTTAGCGAGGAACGCAAGAAGTTTATTTAGGTAAACTAGTACTTTGTTCATCAAATAACTGTACCTTAATATCCCATATTTTTATTTGCAATTTAATGCATTCACATCCTTAAATAATTGCATCGCCTTTTTGAAGATTCTAAATAAATATAAGTAAAGTAAGCCAATATACGAAATGAAAGGCAAAGACCTGGACAATGACCCAAACATCATAAAGATTGAGATCTCAAAGGTAAAGCTTTCGATAATAATTGCTGTCATACTTGCCATAGCTACCGCAATTTTGCTTATCGAGAGGATGTAAGAGATATGCTAAACTCTATAATAAATAACATAGCTGTTAATTTAGAGGCAAAGCACTATTAAACTCTAAAAAGCTGGCTAAACTGATTAGTCCGCCACTATTCGGAAACTTAAAACTGATCTAATCTCGCATTTCTATTCTCTTCTTTATTCTGTTTTTGCTTCTTGTATGGTTTGTATTTGTATCTTTCTTCTCTAAACCCGAATAATATTTTTATAGTCGTAAGCTGCCTAGAACTGAGATAGTTAAAATGATAATGTTCTAGGAAAGCCTTTAAAGCTTCGTTTTCATGTCCTTGCATGTAAACTACTCTTTTACCTTTTACTCTTATAAAATGTATCGGTGCCAGCTCTGTTAGCCTGCGTATAGTGCCGTATTCTCCCGAATTCTTGGGAAAATAGTAGCCGACTTCATTCAATCGCTTTAATATCATTAAGGCCCTATCCGACAAGTAATGCCTATACTGTGTTTTGGGCGTTATCGATACGATATACTGATACGGCAAGCCCAAGCTTTCTGATATCTCTCTTTTGCTTAAGCCCTGCTTGAAAAGGTCTAAGACGGACTTTTTCTGTAATTCGGTGTATTTGCGCATTGTTACTTATCACATACAAACTTAATAATAGATCAGGTAATTATAATATCTATGTCAAGAATGGGCTTTGTAGTAAGAGAAAACGATTCAAATTATGGCATTTTGTATCGACAAGATGACGTCAAAAATAGGACTAATCTTAGTGATAATGAATCCAAGATCATAGCAAGACTTTTGCCTACAACATTTACTATTGCCACATCGAGTCAGCCATTAGATATTATAATTACAGAAGACGCAAGCCAAAAGATAATTAAATATAGTTTATGTAAACAGTCGCCTTCCGATTCATGGTACAATTTTCGTGTAATGACAAGACAGATCCAACGTTATACTTCCTTTTTATGTGGGGCAAACTTACCACTAGCGCTATTATACTTTGACAAGTCGAATAACGGCCCGCACTTTGTAACTGACGGAGACCCTCGTGATTTTCCGTTATTTGATTCGGAAAATAATATTCACAAAGATGTATCACTGCTCCCAGATAAATTAAATACGTTATTAAAAGAGACGGGATCAAATTATTTTATAAAAAGAGCAATAAGCTTGTCCGGGGAGGCTATACTCCAATGGTTTGAAGATCCAGAAGCCATTTTACTAAACGCATGGAAATCAATAGAAATCTTAGTAAAATATGAATATTTAAAAAATAATAAAAACAAATTACCAACTAGTAGAATACTAGAAGAAACCGAAAAAATGCTAGAAAGCATAAATATAAAATTTGATAAATCAAAACTAAAGAGGTATTACGAACTTAGAGGTTACGCTGCACATGGCATACCTCAAGATTATGATACAACCAAAGAATTTGAAGCGAAGGACACGGAATATTTGAAAGAGATTAGTAATGACACATGTTTTGAAGTCACAAAATTAAGTCGTTTAGCACTAAAAAATGTACTAGAAAAAGAACTAAACTTTAGTTGGACATAACTAAATGTATAATGTATAACTTTATGGTTCTGAAAAAAAAAGTAGAGAAGGAATTAAGAGAGTTATCCAACAAAAATATAAGGGTTATAATCAATCCACATAAAAAGAGAAGGGGAGTACATTCGCTGTCATTTTTATCATTTCGCTATATTGAGTTTGATGGTCCAATAGATTTTGATAACGTTGAGTTAAAAGGAGCAATTGCTCATGAGTTAGGTCATATAGAAGAAAGGCATTTTCTTATAGAATTTTTGGCTTTAATTATACCTGATTTAATTCTATTGGCAGCCACAGTAATGTTTCTTTTGCAATTAAGTGCAAGCATCAATCCATACTATGTAACTGCTACTTTATTTGCTTTTGTAATCGTTCTTGATTTGGTAGTATATACATCACTAGGTAGACTTATGGAGAGAAGAGCCGATTTATTTGCAGTGAAAATAGTTGGAAAAAAATCTATTATTAAAGTTTTAAAGAAAGTAAGAAATTGGAAAGAAGTAAAGATAGACCTTACTCATGAGAACATAAATTCGAGAATTAAAAGATTGGAAAATCTACCTAGCTTTAGCAGCAAAAAATAGACTTCTTATTCTTGCTAGCCTTTGTGAACTTAAATAATTCAGCTTCTTGCTTTCCAAGTATCCCTTCATAGCTTTTTCCACGCTATCTTGCAGGAAAAATACATGCTTTCTACCTATGACAACATGCCTTATTTGTGGCAGGTTGACACATAACCACCTTAATGTGACTACTTCGTTGGGTTTTGCTATTATG
>DARG01000040.1 GCA_002503215.1 Candidatus Parvarchaeota archaeon UBA446 | reverse complement strand
TTATAAACTCTATGGTCCCATCCTCAACTTCTCGTGGACTATACTCTTCAAATAGTTTTTTTGCATCTTCAGGAAAGCGATCTCTGATAAATTGTTGAAATTCCTTGCTTTCTTTAAGTTCTGGATGTAATTTTATTTGCTGTTCAATTTCTGTTATAGACTCGAAAAGGGCTAATATCTCCTTTGCTTCATTTACACTCGTGTGATATTTAGAATTTTCTTTTAAACGAGCATGTATGTTTTTAATAGGGTTGGCGAGAAAATTTCTGCCTGCACTTAGTAACTCAATTATTTCATTTACATCAACCATCAAGAGAGCTATTAAAATTTAAGTTTTGATTTGTCTGACAGATATTCAACGTAATCTGCTATGTCTCTAACAAAAATTCTGCTATGTCCAGATATAAACGCGAAATCTTTATCTTTGTATATGTTAATGACCCCGCCATCATTAGCCTTTACTAGTTGTTTAGTTTTAATATCTATAACAAAGCCATTTTCGTCTATTCCAAATCCAAACTTAGATAACTTCTCTTCTATATCAAAAGGAGTCAATAACATTGCGGTTGTCTTTTCTTGCTTTTCCATATAACTAATGTATACTACTACTATTTATTAATAGTTTTCTTAGACATTATTTCGAGATAGATTTTAGTATTTAAATCTTTCTCGGAGGGCGGCTCTGTAGAAATCCTCATCAATAAATAAAAAATCATTCCACTAATCACCATGTATCTATGGACCTAGTCTCTGGACGCGCCCCTCCTTCATATTAAAATCAGGAATTTTTTTATAATACGCAATAAACTTATCATATCTGTTGCGCCGAACGGATTCTTCTGGAGTGGGTGGATTTGCTTGAAATGGCGGTGCGGTATAAAAATATATATTCCTGCACCAATAGCCTGCCTTTTTAGCAAGTGATATAGCAAATTGATCATATTGTATTTTTATAGGTTTTCCGTTTCCAAGCTCTTTAAGAATTTTATTTAAGTAACCACCATCAATGTACACGTTTGCTACCCCAAATTTCACTATAAAATTACCCCCAATATTAAAACAAACAAAAATCGGTGCTAAATTATAGCACCAACAAGCTATAAACAATATTCATCCAGCGCCCCTGTACTCGGAGCACTGGGGATCATACGCTACCTATGCCGCTCCACGGCATGATAATATTAGATAAGAGGACTTTATATACTTTTCGTTTATGCCGGCTTTGCTAATAGACTCTAATTAGAATTGGTTGCTTTTTAAGGGTTACGGCGGAGTTAAAATGAAGATGGAAATGGAAATAAAAGATATAAGCTTATACTTACATAGAATAAATAAATGCGATTTGGTATTTTTGTACAAATATGACAAACATTATAACTGCAGCTGTAGGCATAATAAACGCCTACAAGAATAAGAAGGTCTTTAGCACTAATAAGGGAGCTTATGGCACAAGTATAAATAATTGGGGAGCTTACCTAGAAGATTTCATTGCGGCGGCGTTTTCAGGCTCTCTATTAATTAATGATATTAAAAAGAGGCAAGAACTTAAGGAAAAGGCATTTTGTTATAGTGGTTCTCAAAATCTCCCACCAGATTTAATGCTTAGAAACGGTGGTCCTGCCATAGAAGTTAAAAAGCATGCTTCAGATACAGGGGGGCTTAGTCTAAATAGCTCACCACCGAGGCAAACGCTAAGAAAAGAAGACAAACGGATAGCATCAGCTGCAAGAACCGCAGAATATTGGGAAGAAAGGAAAATAATATATGCTATAGGGACTATACCAGGCAGCAACAATATAATCAAATCTATCCAGTTGGTTTATGGAGATTGCTTTGCTGCAAGCCACGAATTTTACGATAAGGTAGAGGGAATTATAAGGGAACAGCTAGAGGGGGCAGGATCAGAAAGCCCAGTTGAAAAGTATGAAGGGAATGAGTTGGGAAGAATGAATGCAGTAGACCCATTAAAGGCTACGTATCTTAGGGTTAGAGGCATGTGGGAAATAAAAAATCCATTAAGGATATTCAAAGAGGAAGGAATAGCTGATTATAGCTTAAGCAAGGGGTTCACTTTGCTTGCAATGGCAAAAAAAGCTGAATTTGGTAAGTTATCAAAAGAAAGCCCAGAGGCTCTGGCTAAATTAAAAACATATGCAGATATAAAAGATATAAAAATAATAAACCCTGACAATACTGCACAAAGGCTAGATGCAGTGTTAATAAAATATGTTGGTGATAACCAATGAAATGTAGCTTAATATCACTGTTCTCAGGATGTGGCGGCTTAGACTTAGGCTTTCGCAATGCCGGCTTTGGCATCGTATTTGCAAATGATAATGATAAGGCAGTATGGGAGACATATGAAAAGAATTTTGGCCATAAGCTAGATGGTAGGTCTATAATTGACATAAAATCAGAGGATTTGCCTGATGCAGATGGCATTATAGGGGGACCACCTTGCCAAAGCTGGAGCCTTGCCGGTGCTATGAGGGGAATAAACGATGAAAGAGGGCAATTGTTTTATGAATACATTAGGGTAATCAGGGACAAGCAGCCTAAATTCTTTGTTGCTGAAAATGTTCCAGGCATGCTTTCAAGCACCCACAAAAGTGAGTTCAATAAAATAATCAATCAAATGGAAAGGCTTGGCTACCGAGTATCTTATAATATATACGATGCTAGGAATTATGGAGTCCCTCAAGAAAGGAAAAGAGTGATAATTGTTGGCTATAGGAAGGACATTGGCTTTTCATTCTTACCACCGGAGCCTACCCATTCAAAATCAATTAATAGCAGCTCAAGCAATACATCTCTCCAGAAATGGGTAACCCTAAAACAGGCGATATCTGACTTGCCCCAAGCTGTTCCTGCTTTGGACAAGAATAAGCCTAATCCGAGTGTAAAATTTCCTAACCATGAATATATGGTAGGCAGCTTTTCAACAATCTATATGTCAAGAAATAGGATAAGGGGGTGGGATGAGCAGTCATTTACCATCCAAGCTGGCGGAAGGCATGCCCCGTTACATCCAGATTCTTGCCCAATGCAGAAGGTCGGAACTGACAAGTGGGTCTTTACAGGCTCATATTACAGGCGGCTGACTGTGCGTGAAGCGGCTAGAATACAGACATTCCCAGATAACTTTATCTTTTATTATATAAATTTAGCCCAAGGATACAAGATGGTCGGAAATGCAGTGCCTGTGAAGCTAGCCGAGGCAATTGCAAAAAGAATTATGTCAGACATGAAAACATTTTCTAAAGCGACTGAAAAAATATGTGCGAAAGATTAACAAAAATTAACTGGTAATATGGATAGGAGCCAGATAATGGCTAGGATAAAGTCAATAGACACAACGCCAGAAATAAAACTAAGAAAAGCAATATGGAAATTAGGGATTAGGGGGTATAGAATACATTTGAATAGCTTGATTGGGAAGCCAGATTTGGTATTTACAAAAAAGAAAGTTGCTATTTTTGTTGATGGGGATTTTTGGCATGGCTACAACTGGAAGAATAAAGGAATCATCCCAAAGCGAGGGTATTGGCAGAAGAAGATAACTAGAAATATAGAAAGAAGAGAAGTGGTAAAGGCACAATTAAAGCAAAAAGGATGGAAAGTAGTTGAACTATGGGAGCATGACATAAAAAAAGACGCAATGTCTCAGGCAAAGAAAATAAAGTGCATCATAAATCCATAAAATTTTGATAGTGGTTCCAAAGCAAGCATATTTATAGGTTAATTTAATTTTCCTTTTCTTTAATTGCTTTATTTTAAGCGAATTTATAATTCTAAAGTACTTTCTAAGATTATGCCAAAGGCGCTACCGCAAGAGATCAAAGAAAAAGCCAGAAGGATGGTAATGAACGGCACAACTAGAAAGGATGTAGCTTTAATGTTAGGCATAACCCACTCTAGTGTGTACATTTGGACAAGAGACATAAAGCTTCCAAGAATTAAGACAACTCCAAAACAAGATAGTATAATGAAAATACTTTTAGAAAGAGGTTATTTTATCCCTGAAAAGCATAGTGAGGTAGATACACTGCGTCTGCTAAAAGAGCGGCATGGAATAAAAATAGCAAGTGTGAAGGCCTCACATGTCGCCTTTGTCAAGGGCAGGGAAACAGACGCGCTGAAGGCATTCTTGAGAAGGAAGCGGATACATTACATAAGTTCGCATAAACTTGCCCAATTGGAGCGAGCCTTCGGGATTAAAAACACAGAGGCAGTGCGAGAAAATCTTAAAGAAAACAACGTTAAGTTAACCGATTTCATAAAATAGCACTTAAATTTAAAGTACCTAATAAAAATTTGACTTATTTGGATTGCTGTAGATCTGCATTCAGTGATATTGTTCTAGATTTACTACAATTATAAAATATTTAAACAGGGGATTGTAGTGATAATCATGGACTCAAGGCAAGAACTTGATACAGCAATTTACAAAAGAGCTTACGAAACCTCCATGTATATAGCCACGAAGGGACTAGGAAAAGAAATTAGTTATCCCGATTTATACATGGGATTAATATCGTTATTTAAGGGTTTGGGCTTAGATGTTGTAAAAACTACACTATCAGAAAATAATATAGAGATAAATCAATATACAATAAAAAGGAATGTTCCAGGAGTTTTGGACGCATGTATAACGCTAAGGCTTCACATAGGGGAGGATCAAATTAAGTTAGTGCTTACCTCGTTCGGGAGTACTGCCGATAAAAACTTTACCCCTCACGAAACTGAAACAATAACCAGGATGGCAAAAGAAATGATTTATGTAGAAGATACACTTAAAAACAGCTTTGACTTGCGGATGGAAAATAACACGTTTACTTTTGAAAGACAGTGCTAAAAACTATATGGATATTTCTAACTTGTAGACAATAACAAATAACGGCAATTCAATACAAAACAAACCTGAGATTCTGCTTATTTTTCTTATATTTTAAAAGTTTTAAGTAATTTTGTATAGGCTAATCTTATCGTTAATATACTCTCTGTAATAATAAGCAGTAGACCGTGCAAACTAACTATCAATGCAATAGCACCCAATACATCAGCATCCAAAGTAAACCTATAATGATTTGAACCCGCAATGCCAGATTCTATTGTTGAATGTATACTCGGTGACAATGCGAATGTTAATATAATAATTATAAGTAGTAAAATAATAGCATAGTTTAATTTATCCATATAAAGTTTTTCTCGATCTCAGACCCTTCCTAAATCTTGTTGATTTTGTATAGAATATAACAGATGAATAATATAACCGACGGTGCCGATAAAAGATGCTATAGCAATTCCATACAATAATATTTTAAAGCCGGTTACCGAAGCACCAACAGCTGAAGCTACAATCATCAAAACCAATATTACTAATGTTGCTTTTATTTCCTCAATTTTATCTCTGACAAAGTCCATTGGTTGTCATCCTCTGGTAGGTATTTAAAATCAAGGTCAAAGTCCGGTGCATTTAAATAATGTGAAAAACTATTTTCCATAGGAACTTTAAGTTCTTTTTCTGGCGTTATAATACAAAATCCTGCTGCAAATTCGCCGTTCGGATACCCTCTAACCTTATCACACAAAAACTTAAACCCGGCATTTTTATATGAAAAGGTATTGTATACGGTTTCATTATATACATTTCCCCGAATTTCAGAATCACTGATATAATTTGATTGATCCATACAATTTACATATTAGCATGATTTATATACTTTACTAATCCAAGTAATATAAGTTATATATACTCAAATTGATTATTCCTTATATGTCGAATGTAAATGTTGGCGTAAAGACCGCAATAAAATACAAAGTTCTTAGTGATTTAGAAAAGAGGATTTTTCTGTTTATAGCAGGCCATCAGGACAAAAAATTGAGTATATCCAAAGTTGCGGATGCATTAGCTACCAATCAAACATTGGTTTCCAGAATACTAAAGGAGATGGAAGAAGACCAGTTAATAACAAAAGCGAGGGACGAGAAGAACTCAAAGATAAAACACCCAGAACTTACTACGAATGGCAAAGAATTAATGGATTTACTTAGAGGAAACGAAGAAAGAAAGGCACTTGTTCTATTCTTTTAGTTTTTATTATCTTCACTGTTTTTTATGTTTTTTACATCGCCGTGTATAGTCCCACCCATTACTACATTTATTTGAGTAGATGAGGCTTCTTTGCTGTCTGTTTTAAAAATTCCAATTGCCTTCTCAGCTGTTTTTTTCATAACTTCTTCAAGCGAGTTTAATTTGTAAAGCCTTTTCCTTGCGTCTTCAGGATCCAATTCTAGTGACAACCAACCCTCTTTTTTCATTTCGGACAGTACGACGCTAATAAACTTACCATCTTCTTTTAATGTACTTTTCGCGTCTTCAAATGAGAATGACTTATCTTTGAACTTGCTCCAAAGTTTCATGTATCTTTTTACCAACCAAGACGGAACGCCTTCTTTTGCCATATTACATCACATATCTATTATGTTGTATGGCTTAATATATAAACCTTAAAGCTTATATACTATAACAAATCATATATACATTATAATATAACAGATAAGTGAAATAATATGTATAAACAATTGAAGCTGAAAATCGTAGCCGCTGTAAAGAAAGCAAGAGGCGATAAACTAGATCTATCAGAAGTGCTTAGAGCTATCGATTTAGGTTATCCAATAAACATAAGAGAAAACTACAGAAAAGAAGCCATAATCAAAGCACTTGTCTTCAGAGACTTGAAAGGACTTAAATTTGAAACTAGTTTATGGAGTTTTCTCAAAGAAAATAAAAAGATCGCATTCAATCTCGGCTTCTTAAAGGACGATAATAATGAGATAAAAATACCAGACAGAAGGACATTCAGTTATTTCTTGAAGCACAAAATAACCGACGAAGACAAAGACCTAATAGCCTTTATAGTAAACACTATACAGGAAATAACCGAAAAGTTCGAAATTCCATTGAATGTAGACAATAAAGCAAAGACAGATAAAGACAGTAAAAACAGGATAACTGAAGAGGACAAGGCTGCAAAGATAAGGTACTTGCGTAATAAACTGTATCCAATGATAAATTTACCCGTAAACAAGAATGCTGCATGTACAAAAGAGGATATATTGGACGTATTAACACATATAGCATCAGTGGGTAAATATACAAACGGCGGTGCCGATAGTTTTGAAACGCATGGAAAAAGAAAGGTAAAAGGCTATACCATACTTAGGCACGTAAAGAGAAACACTATAAGAGAATCAATCGAAACGGCAGATAAAATACTAAGAAAGCAGTTCATGGAAGCTAATAAAACATTAAGGATCAAGTACGCAACCATCGCCATAGATGAAACACTGATACCTTTTTACGATAAAGGCAACTCCAGAGAAAATAAAAGCGTATACGATTTTGTAGTAGGTGGTCCAGAAAAGGCAAGCACATTCAATTTCATAAAATACCTCACGGCAGACATAGTCCATCCAAAGCTAAAGTCTACTTTAGCAATAGTCAAAAGACGTGCAGGCGTTCCTCTCATAGAAGATGTAAAACTGTTGATTGATAAAGTCAGGAAACTTGTAGATATAAAGCTATTATTGGCAGACCGAGGTTTCAACGGTGCAGAGATGTTCCAGATGCTGGATAAAGAGAAAGTTAAGTATTTGATGCCGTTATCAGAGAGTGGTGGCGTAAAGAAGCTGCTTAAGATTCTCCCAATAGATTCAGTTTATAAGGGCTTAGAATACGGCGGTATTAAGTATAAAATACCCTGTTTTGTCTATACCATTGGCAGAAAGGGAAAGATAAAGCTAGCAACAAGTATAGATATAAAGAAAGACGATGTAGCTTTTATAAGGAGTTTGCCAGAGCTGTACTCAAAACGCTGGACTATAGAGACTGGCTACAGAGACAAGAAAAGAAACGCATTTGCAAGGACTACAAGCACAAATTATGTTGTAAGGTTCTTCTACTTTGCTTTTTCCGTTTTCCTGTATAATGCTTGGAGCATACTTAATTTCCTTTTAATGATAGGAGCAGGATTAGAGGAACTAAAGAAGAAGGTAATGACAATGTTCTCTTTCCTGAAGGGAATGTGCAGCATACAAGCTGGATAGTAAAAGCTTTTCTTAATTTTTAGTCTTTCGGTCTAGTCGTAATTATAAAGGTCATACTCAATTTGTCCCATTTTTTAGTCTGAGCATCATTACAAACCATAAAAATCGCATTTATTTGA
>DARG01000014.1 GCA_002503215.1 Candidatus Parvarchaeota archaeon UBA446 | reverse complement strand
GGCTGTGTAGAAATCCTCATCAATAAATAAAAAATCATTCCACTAATCACCATATGTCTATGGATATTGTACACTATGTCCATTAGTCTTAGTTCCTTCTTCTGCATCCAGCCATTCCTGCTTGACACATAGCTGCCTTCCAGTCTTTTTTCTACTGAGTTCACTGTCTCCACAAGGCTTCTTTTGTCGTAGCTTTTCCAGTCAAAGCGTCGTTTTGCTTCTTTCCTATGCATTCCGTGGGTCTTCCACACTGGCACATTGGCATTCCTTATAGGTATAAGGGGCTTTGCGCCTATCCTATAGCAGAACTCATTGTTCTTCTCAGAGTCATAGCCTCTGTCAGCCAGTATCTTGCATGGGGTTACAACAGAAGCGACTTTCTTAACTAAAGGTATAAAATCCTTTGTATCAGCTGCATACGGGTTGCTCCTGTCTATGGCTGCTATTATCGCCTGCCTGTCTACATCAACGGCTATAGAGTGCTTTACATGCTCCCTATGCCGTATCCTGCCCTTTATCCTCCATAGGTAATGGTAAGACACGTTTCTCTTCGAGTAACCTGTAGAGTCTATGGCTATGTTTACCTTTTCATTTGGACGTAATAGAGTTAAATATGTCTTCCTGAGTATAGTGTCTAAAACATCTATGGATATCCTTTCCAGGAACTTATGTAGGGTAGTAAAATGAGGCATATTTTCCTTCAATCCTATAGCGTTTCTTACCTCATTCAATGCAGAAGGCATATCCCTGTAGCTTTTCCTGTCCCTTTTCATGAGCGCTAAAGCCGTAGCCAGCTGCGGCTGGGTGTATGTGTGCTTGGAATACTTGCTTGAATACCTTGGCAGTACCCTGCTTGCTATCCTAAGAACCATATATATGAAACCTTTATATTTGCAGCCAGATTTACTTTTCATAGCGCCTCCTTGGTTTTGTTGAGATTTTTTCATAACATGACTAAGGAGGTCTATTTTAATAAAGGATTTCTACAGAGCCGCTTCTAACTAAAAATATAAAAATAGAAAATGGAAGATTACTGCTTTTAGGAAGACCAGGGTTGCTTTTAAATGCTAATGTACTTATATCCGCTTTTAAGGAAATTATAGAAAAAGACCCTACAAAACTGTTTGAATTAGGTTACAAAGCATTTGGTGTAATCTCCGAAGATTATTCGGCTAGATTTTCTACCTTGGATAAAACTCTGAATTTCATAGAGAAAGTTGCAACTGCAGCAGGGATAGGAAGAATAAAGTTAACATTAGAGAGTAACAGGGTAATTGCAGATATAAACCCTTCAGTATTTGCCGAGGCTTACATAAATTTATTTAATACCACAGATAAACCAATTTGCTATTTTTCTTCAGGAGTGTTAAGTAGGATGGTATCTTCTGCAATTAAAGAGGAAATTAAATTTACAGAAGTTAATTGTGTAGCAAAAGGCGATCAGTCATGTAAGTTTTTGGCAGAGGGGGTAAATTCATGAAAAAATTGAGTTTGGAAGAAGCTTTGGAATACGCTGTGGATAATGTGGACTTTTATTCATCAAAAGAGAGGTATTCAATTATAAAGAAAGAAAAGATAGATAAAAATATATTAACGCGTTTACCCGTCATAGACTCGTCAATATTTAAAGATCCTGCTAATCTAATACCCAAAAATAATAAGTATATCAATGTATTTTTGTCTTCCGGGAGTACTGGCAAGCCGAAAAAAATCCCACGCAGTTTTTATGATACTTGTAATCTCGCAAATTCATTAGTAATTGAAATTAAAAATTATGTTAAAGGTTCTCCTTCAACGGTTTTAAGCATGTTACCTCCAAAACCAGCTGTAAGTGGTTATGCAGGGTCTTTAGCGGTAAGCGCACTTAATGCTATAGAAGTAAATATTGGTCCAGGTCAGACTTTCGTAGATGCTTTAAGTATAGCAGATTATTTTAGCCAGAATAGTAATAAAAAAAATAATTACCTACTTATTTTTGGTTTTCCTTCAAATATATTTAGAGATTTATACCGCTATAACAAGGACGATCTGGATAAAATAGATGAAATAAGCAGAAGAAATAGAATAGTTATACTAACAGGAGGAGAATCATTAACAGGTGAAAGAGCCAAGTTATTTAGAAAATATATAAAATATGAGTCTATTATTAACTTTTTAGCTTCTACAGAAGGAGTAAGCGCTACTTCGTTTTATACGGGTGAAGAGATAGATTCAGGAATTTCGGCACACTCATTTAAGTTTTCCGATTATAATAATGAAGCTGGTTTGCTTACATCCGAAGGAAAAGTAATTATACCTTCCATAGAGGATATAGGGTTAGAAGGAGAATTATTGCTTTCAAGCAAAATTGGTAAAAAACAGAACTCAGTCCCGCTTATAAATTATAGAACAGGAGATAATATAAAAATAACTGGTTTTTCAAACGAAGGAAATTTAGAATTTCGTTTATTAGACAGGGTAGATAATATTAAGAGATTTAGAATATCCAAGTTAAATAGCCAAATAGTAGATGAGGTTATAGCAAGTTCTATTAATAAATTTGGTACTAGAGAAGGATACTCTGAACTTTTAAGAGAAAACGGTATCGACGTTTTAAGGTTCTATTTGGATAAAGGCAGTTATAATGGAGATAGCGAAACATTACTTTCTTACATAAAAAGCTCTTTAGCGTCAAAGGAGATGGAATTAGCATATGTAATAAACAATGATTTGGCTAAAGTAGACTTAGAAATAGTTGATAAAGATAAAATTCCTTTTTATACTGACAGAGGAAAAACTAAGCGACTTATTGATAAAAGAGAGTATTGATAGATAAGCATAGAAATAAAAACTAAGTGTTCTTTATTTTATCTTAAGCAGAGGTAGCGAAGTCTGGCCCACCGTGCAGGACTTAAGGTCCTTATCTGTCTTTGGAACTGCAAAGAATAAGATATCCTGTGGCTTAGCGCCCTCGTGGGTTCAAATCCCACCCTCTGCATATAAACCGAAATTTAATCATTTTTGTATTTATTAAAAATAGATAGATTTTTTTTGTATTTTTACAAGTATTTATTTTAGTTATACCGTAATATAAAATGGCTCAAAATCCTGTGATAGAAAGAATACCTAGTGGTATATATGGTTTAGACTCTAAAATAGAAGGCGGTTTTGAGAAAGGCTCGATTATTACAGTTATAGGAGGGCCAGGGGCAGGAAAATCAATCTTCAGTATGCAGTTTATTTACGAAGGTCTAAAGCGGAAAGAAAAAACTTTGTATGTTTCTTTTGAAGAGAGTGAAGCGGATTTAATAAGAGACATGCTAGCTATAGAACTGGATCCAAGTGAGTATATCAAAAATGAATCTTTAACTATTCTATTCGCTTCACCTATAAATTTTGAATACCTCTCTATAATTGACGTTATAAAAAGTAAATCTATTTCCAGAGTAGTTATAGACTCTTTATCCGCAATTTATCTTAACATAAACGATGATTCTAAATTTAGAAAGTTTATCTTAGACTTAGTAACATTTCTAAGGGAACTGAAGGTAACATCTGTCCTTACAGATGAGCAGCCACAAGGGGACGATAACGAAACAAAATTTTTCAGTGGAGAATACCTTTCGGATTCCGTTATAAAGCTTTTTTATAGTGGGTTGGGAGGCGAGTATGATAGGAGCATGCAGATTGTAAAGATGAGGAGAACCAACAATTACAGATCTCTAATCCCTATGAAAATAGACAAGAAAGGCATATTCTTAAAGTGAGTTAATATTTTTATATTTTAAATTTTGTCATATTAAGTGGCATTTAAATTCATTTTAGAATGATATCAAAATATGAAAATATACGAATACAAGGCCGGAAAGGTAAATATAAAACATATAAAGGACTATGCCTTTTCAAGCAATAAATACAAGTTAATGAAAGATATACACAACCTGTTACTGTCAATATCTTTGATTTCTATTGCTTTATCTGTAGTAATAGCTTTATCTATAATTTCTGTCATGATTTATGGTACTTCTATACTCTTGTCTGTTTTTATAGATGCAGTGTCAATTTTTTCTTCATTTGGAGTAATTACGTTTTTTTGGTCAAGGTATAAACGTGATGTCTCCGTTTAAACTCCTTTCGCAAGCATTAAAATTTCCTTTAATTCCCTGATTCTTACGTTTGCGTATCCCCTAACTGGAAAATGCATCACATAAACTTTAGAATCTTTTATATTTTCTTGAAACCCGAAATTTATTTTTTTCTCGCCCATAAAAGCTGCAAAGGTTACTTTCCCAATGAAACATACAATTTTCGGTTTTGAATTTTTTATTATATTATTAAGCCTTTTAACTCCTTTTTCTTCTTCTCCTTTTCTTAAATCAGAAACATCTCGCGAAGGGCGGTCTATTATGTTTATGAAGTTTATTTTATATTTTTTTCCGATTTGATTATAAAGCTTTTTTAATTTTTTATCATCTTTCAAATACTCTCTCTTTTCTTTTATTATACCCGAATCGCTCAGCAAATACCAAAACATCTTATTATTCGAAAATGGCACACCTCTGCTATATGACCCGAAGTGAGGGTTTATGCCTACAAACAGTATTTTTGCGTTTTTTTGTATATGGTATTTTATCATATTTATATATCTCACTAGACTAATTTAATATTATGATTGAGATAGCTAGAGTTTATAATCACAAACATGATGATTTCAGCATATTGGTTGACAGAGTTTGGCCAAGAGGGCTTAAAAAACAAGATGTAATGGCAGATTTATGGGCTAGAGATATAGCACCGAGTAATCAATTAAGAAAATGGTTTTCTCATGACGAAACCAAATGGAAAGAATTTAGGACCCGATACATAAAGGAGCTCTCTTCCAAGGAGAACTTGTCCAGACTTAAGGAAATAAAAGAACTGGAGAAGAAGCACGTTAAAATAACTTTGCTCTTCGGCGCAAAGAACGAGAAATACAATCAAGCTGTGGTATTGAAATCAGTTCTTGATAAAATGAAGTAGTAATCTTTATAAATACTAAAGTTTATAATTATTAAATGGGAATTGATCCAGACTTTAAAACAAAAAGACAAAAAGTAAGTACACACAGTGGTCATGATGTTTATGGGCCAGTAGAAGCACCTAATAAATTAGGTATCCACGGTTCTGTTGTTGCTATAGACTGGGATATATGTAACGCAGATGGTTCATGCATACCAGCTTGCCCAGTTTCTTTAATAGAATGGAATGATACTCCTGGTAATTCTTTATCGAATAGAAAAGCGGATCCTGCTAGAGAAGGAGATTGTATTTTTTGCATGGCATGCCAAAATGTTTGTCCAGTGCAAGCGATAAAAGTTACCGCACCATAAATACAAATTAAACCCATTAAAGTCCTTAACCTGTATTAGCGTTATAGTTTTGAGATTTACTATAATTATTTAAGCTACAATCTTATTTTATTTATTATGGTCGAAGAAGATGATGTCTTTGTTGGTATCTCTAACTCAGCAAGGCTTCAGTACGATGAACTCAAAAATGTAGTAAATAAAGCGTCAGATTCCTTTAATAAATTTAAAATCGATAATCAAAAATATGAACAACTACTTTTAAATCTTTCCGAAGATCTTAATTCTTTACATAGTTCGTTTGAAAAAATATTCAATGATTTAAATTCATCTGAAACAGTAAAAAGCGATGATAAAAAAGCTTAGTGATACTTTAAAAGATATTTAAGTTCAGCATATGAATATATTCTTATTTAAATTTGCAGGGGTAGCGAAGCCTGGCCAAACGTGGCAGACTCAAGAAAGTGCACGTTTGAGTCATCTGCTCTCTTTGTGAGTTCAAGGGTTCAAATCCCTTCCCCTGCACATAAATAAAAATTTGATATTTTGGTTATTATTTCAATGTTCCTATTTTTATATAATCTATTATAGGCAGCAACTTAATTATTGGCACTATCTACTCTAATATAATATTGATACTCCACCGTTTTTCTTTAATTTTATAACATTGTCGGCTATGTTTTTCATGCTGTCTTCATGTGTAACTATTATGATTTGTTTTAAATCATTTATTCTAGTTATTGCATTTGTAAGCGCATTTATATCCTCTTTGTCAAGTCCAGAAGTTGGTTCATCCATAAGTATCAATTCATTTTTGCTTACACCTCCCAAAATCGATGCGAGCGATGAAAGGGCCAGTCTATAGGCTATAGCCACGGATGTTTTTTCTCCTCCAGAAAGTGTTCTGGCATCCATCTCTTCGTTACCAGCACTTATTACTACATTGTAATTTTTATCTATATCTATAGAATAATCACTTTCATTTCTTAGTTCTTCAAATCTTGTTTTGAAAAGAGATCGGAACTCGTTTATGAACCTTAGTCTTACATATTCTCTTATGTTTCTTATATCTTCTCTAAGGTTAGACATAAGTTTTAGAAGTTTTTCTTTTTTTGCCAGTTTTTCTGTAACTTCCATCTTTTTCTTTATTTTTATTTCAAGTTCTTTTAGGATGTTCTCATCGTATATTAGTTGATTTTCTCTCATTTCTTTCTCTTTTTTAAGTTCTGTTATACGATAATTTATTGTGTTTGTTTCATCGGTTATAAGTTTTAGTTCTTCTTCTAATTTTTTTAAATGGTCTTCTTGAAAATTTACATCCTTTATTTCAGACTGCAGTTTTTCCAAATAATTGGATGTAGATTTTATTGTTTCTTCTATTTCTTCTATTCTTTTACTATTGTTTTTTATTTCAATTGCTATCTTTTCATGCTCATTTAATAGTTTGCTTTCTTCTCTTAATTTTTTTAATTGGTTTGATAAATTTTCAAGTTTTTTATTCTCTTCATCATATCTTTTCTTTACTTGTTCATATTCTGCTTTTCTATTTTCTTCATCAAGTGCAATAAGCCTATCGTTTATAGCAGATAATTTTTCATTTTCAGTTGAAAGTCTTAGTTTTATAGTTTCAAATCTTTTTTCAAGCTCATTTTTTGAAAGTTTTATGTTTTCGTAGTCTTTGCTTAATTTTGATATTTTCTCTTCGCATTCTTTTATTTTTTTGTTGTATTCTTCTTTTATATGTTCTTCACTAGTTATTTTTTCTCCACATAATTGGCAGGTTCCACTTTTAATTGCTTTTTCTTTTTCAGATTCAATTTCTCTCTTTATTGTTTGAACCTCAGATATCCTTCCCTTTATTTCATCTTTATTTTCAGAATCTGGAGCATTAGCAATTTGTGTTTCTAATTCAGTCTTTTCTTTTTCTAACCCCAAGACATTAAGTTTTTCCCTTTTTTCTTCCTCTTTTAATTTATTCTTCTCATCTATAGTATTTTTGTATGAATATTCAGCTTTGTATAACTCAGCATAAGTTTTTTTTACTTGTTCGTTTTCACTTTCTACTATTATTTCTATTTCTTTGAGTTCTTTATCCAAATAGTCTTTTCTTTTTTCGTCAAAAGATAGTATCTTTTTACTGTCTTGTTCTATCTTTACTTGTATTTTTGCAATTTCAGCGCGATATTTTTCGATTTCCGCTTCTTTTAGTTTTATTTCTGTGGATATCTTTGTAAATTTTAGTTTTTGTGACCTTTCGAATTCGACTTCGCTATCTTTTTGTTTTTTAGCTATCTTTTTATTTTCTAATAAAATATTATCATTTTCTTCTTGTTTTTTTATTTGTTCAATTCTGGTTTTGTTCTCGTTTATTTTTGTTTCAGTTTTTATTATTTCGTTTTCATCTACGCTAAGTTCTATCTCCTTTCTATCAATATCTATTTCTTTTTTTATTTCGCTTATTATTTCACGCATTTTTTCGTACACGGTTAGATACTTATTAAGCTGTAATAACCCATCTATATATTCTTGTTTGTACTGTCCAGTTTCGAAAATAAGATTCTTAAGTTCATCCTGTTTTATGTAAGTTATAGTTTCAAACATTTTAAGTGGATTTTCCGAGTATATATTTAATATCCTATTGACATATGAGTTAATATCAGATGCTCTATTCTGTAGGTCTACTCTGGTATTGTCTTTATTTATATAATTTTTGGAGTCGTCATTTCTAACGGCTTCATTTACTCTCTTTAATCCTCTGCTAACTTCATATTCATTTTTGCCATCTAATATCTTTAAAGTTACACTTCCATCTTTTGCATTTCTCCTTAGAAGCATTTTCCCTTCATCTTTTCCTTCCCCTATTTTTCCAAAAAGTGCATATTCTACGGACATAAGTATGGAGGATTTACCGCTTCCTGTATTCCCTGTTATTATGTTTATGCCTTCAGAGAACTTAATTTTAGTTATACTGTGGCTTCTTATATTTTCAAGGTTTATCTCAGATAATATCATGGTAAAACATCCTCTCTATATCACTTTTTATCTTATCGGTGTCTTCTCCTATGGATTCTATTAAATATTTGCCTATTCTGATTTCAGGATCAGAGTATCCTTGACTTTTTAAGAATTCTTCTTCTATGCTGGATATCTCTTGGTTTTTTATATCTTCATTCTCGTATGGGCTCTCCTCATCAGACAATTTTGATCTGTTTATGCTTATGTATGAGTAACCTAACTCATATCCTATATTTTTTATTTTAACTAGATTTATATCAGATGATTTGCCTTTTACCTTTCCGTCTAGTTTTATTACCAGAATATCTCCTTCATTTTTAGATAGTTTGTCTAATACCTCTTTTTCTAAATCCTGTGGATTTTTACCATTTGCATTGAAAGTAAAAATTTGTTTATTCCTTGTTTTTATAACTTTGTAAAGTATTGAATTTATTCCGTTTTCATTGTAGTCTATAATATAAAATCCACGGTTTGGGTTATCAACTATTTCTTTTTCATCGCAATATTCTAATGAACCTGGATATTGTATTATACCTTTATCATAAGGTATGTTTTCTTTATGGCCATGCCAATGTCCTGCAGCATAGTAATCAAAGCCTTTTGGAAGGCTCTCAGTCTCCAAGTCTTTAAATTTTTCACCAAGGAAGGATATCGTGTGATGAAATACAAATATTTTTATGCGTGTAGATTCATCTATTTCTATATCAAGTTTTTTGAATATCTCATCTTCTACTCTGCTTCTTTTACCTTTTATACCACAAATAAATGCAGATTTATAAGTTTTCCCGGATAATTTTACTCTTTCCCCAATTGAAATATATTCCTTTGAATTTAGGTTGATAAGCAATCCATTCTTATGAAAAAGTTCAATTATGCTTTCTTCTTCGCCCACACCTACATCATGCGATCCTGGAATTATGAACAGAGGTATACCTTCTTTTTTAAGACGATTTAGTTGATCAGTTACAAAAAGTAACGCATCTAATGGAGGTGTACCAACATCGAATAAGTCTCCCGAGTGTACAATAAAATCTATCTTATTTTCGATAGTATAATCTATAAGTTGTATAAATGCATTTTTTATATCGTTGTTTCTATTATCATTTTTGTATACTTGTCCTATATGTGTGTCTCCAACATGTATAAATTTCATTTTTATTAAAAACAATTCATAAATTAAACGCTTTATTTTTAAGATTTTTATAATTTATATATTAAAAATGTTTGTTTATTTTGTGGAAAATGAAGAAAGATTAGATCTCATAAAAAGAAACACCTTGGAAGTTATAACTCTAAAGGATTTAGAGGAGTTAATTAGTACAGGAAAGCCACTTACAGCATACATAGGGAGAGCTCCAACCGGGTCTATACACCTTGGACATCTTATAGCATTAGGAAAACTTTTTGATTTTGAGAAAGCGGGTATACATACAAAGATTCTAATAGCAGATATCCATGCAGCTTTGGATGACCTTAAGTCTGGCTGGGATGAGTTAGATAAAAGGGTAGATTATACAAAGAAATGCATAGAACTAGCATTTGATTGGGAGAGGCTACCAGAATTTGTAAGAGGATCCGATTTTGAACTAAGTAGGTCTTACGTAACCGATGTTCTAAAACTATCTACTCTTACAACTGTTGAAAGAGCTCTTCATTCGGCTTCAGAGGTTACTAGAATGAAGAATCCAAAGGTAAGCGAATTAATATATCCTATAATGCAAGCATTAGATGAAGAGTACTTAGATGCCGACATTCAACTTGGTGGAATGGATCAAAGACACATATTTGGATATGCAAGAGAATACCTAGAAAAATTAGGTTATAAGAAGAGGGTTGAAATTATGACACCATTAGTGTCTTCAATAAAAGGGCCTGGCACTAAAATGTCATCATCTGTTCCAGAGAGTAATATAAAGATATACGATTCTGAGGAGTCTTTAAAAAGAAAAATAATGAATAGTTATTCTCCAGAAGGCGTTGTAAAAGATAATTTTATAATACAGATTGTAAATCTTTTTATACTCCCAAATGATGGTAAGCTCCACGTGGAGCGCGATTCCAAATTTGGAGGAGATATTGACATAGAATCGCCAGAGCAGCTTTTGAAGCTGTACACAGAAAAAAAGATACATCCTTTAGATCTAAAAAAAGCTATTGCAGAAAATCTTATAAAAAGGTTTCAAAACGCTAGAGATTACTTTGAGAGGCAAACGGATCTCTTAAAAGAGATGGGAGACAGCTTTTTACCGTTTTGATATGGAAAATATGTATTCATTTGCAGAAGATGTAAAAATATATGATACAGATGCTCAAGGGATAGTACATTACGCAGGGTATTATAGATTTTTTACAGATGCTATGCAGGAGTTTATAAGATCAAAAGGCTACAAATTCCCTATTATAGATGATAAACATTGGTTTGTTGTAATAGAATCAAACGCAAAGTACATAAAATCCGCAAGGTTAGGCGAAACGTTGACTACTTATCTGACTATATCTAAGGTATCAAATAAGATAATAAGATTTGATTTTGATATAAAGCGAGATGATGATATAATCTGCCAAGGATATCTCCTACATATCTGCATAGACAAAAATTCCTGGAAATCTACAGAGATACCTCAGGAATTATTAGATTTATTAAATAAATGAATCTAAGTTTTTATCTTTAGAAGACTGCAAAGTTGACCAACTTTTTCTTATTAGTTCCTTGTAAGGCGATTCATCTATTTTTCCATTTTCTTTTATTATTTTAAGAAATTCTACTGTTTTCGGATCAGAGGGATATCCGCTTCCAAAGTCATATCCAAATATCTTTTTTATTTTATCAACTTCTCTTTCTCTTTCTGATTTGGCAAGGATAGATGCAGCAGATACCTCAACATGGTTTCTGTCAGCATAGTTTTCAGCTATTATTATTTTTCTTTTTATTAAATTCTGTAAATACTCTTTTATTTTTTTAGTATTGCTGCTAGGTGAATCAATAATTACTTTTTCTCCGCTCAAATCGTTGGCTATAACAGCCATACTATCTAGTTCAAGATAGTTAAGATTTTTGCCCTTTTCAAATCTATTATCTATTTCTTCAGAAGATATTTTTATCGTTTTGTAATTTTGAGTAGATTTTTTTATCTCTCTTTCAAGTAAATATATCCTTTTTATACTGAGTAGTTTTGAGTCTTTTACACCAATGCTCTTAAATTCATTGGAGATATCTTCATTGATGCCTACACCCGCGATAATCATTGGTCCAATAACTGGACCTCTCCCAGCTTCGTCGATTCCTATAGTTATCATTTATTACCGTTATTTCTACGTTCATCTGCTCTAAATCTAGCGTGTCCAAATTGTATTATTGCTTTTACTCCAAATTTTTCTAGCCCTGTTGGAATATCACAAGCTCCATATGTGCTTCCCCCCCATATGTATACCTCTGCCCCAGTGTTAACACTTATCATATCTGCTATATCAAGAGAATGTAACTTAAACCCATCTGGTACCTGTATGGCCACTTTATCGTATTTTTTATCTTTTATATGGTCTATTATACTGTCAAAATCTATGTCGTATTTTTTTGTCAAGTATTCTAATCCATCGTTTTCTATTTTATATTTCATTTAATCTAATATTTCTCTCGGTTTAAATTATTTATCTCTGCTTAATTACTAAATGTTATGGACATAAAAAATTTTATAAAAGTAACATTATTAATAGAAAGAAAATATCCCGTAAAAATTAGAAAGGCAGAGCCTTTTGAAATATTAATACATGGTATAATGTCAACTAGAACTAAAGATACGACTACTTTTCCAGCACAAAAAAGGCTTTTATCTATTGCAGATACCCCAAAAGGCATATCAGAACTGCCTTTAAAGAAAATAGAATCCCTTATCTATCCAGTTGGTTTCTACAAGACCAAGGCAAAGCTCTTAAAAAAAGCATGTAATTTCTTAATAGATAATTTTGATTCTAAAGTTCCTTCGGATAAAAGTGAACTTATGAAAATACCTGGAGTAGGCCCAAAGGTTGCAAGTTTGGTATTGGAATGGGGTTTTAATCTCCCATTTATAGCGGTTGATACTCACGTTAATAGAATAGTTCAGAGGTTGGGATTTGTATCAATAGGTACTAAACCAGATAAAACAGAAAAAATATTAGAACATGCGCTTAAAGATAATATAAAAATAAAGGTTAATTCTTCTTTCATTTATTTTGGTAGAGCAATATGCAAGCCAATTTCTCCTTTGTGTTCAGAGTGTCCAGTTTATAATTACTGTGAGTTTAAGCTTAAGAGTAAGTATTATAAGTTAGGTAAAAGAGAAATTTAAGATTAAAATATAATTTAATAGTTGTATACATATGGAAAACAGGTTTAGACATATTTTTTCGCCGATAATATACGGATTAAAGTCAATCTCTGAAGAAAGTTCATTCCTAGTTTTCTTAGTAATTTTTCTCGTAATTTTTGTTCTAGGTTTTTTCTTTATTATTAAAACTCTTGGTTTAGGGGCATTTATAGGCGAGTCGGTTTATTCTCCTTCCGCGCTTACAGTTATACTTGGAGAGCTTTCTTTTATAATATCTCTATTAGTTGTCATTTTCTCACTATGTACTCTTTTTTATTATAAATTATATTTTATAGTTTCGAAAGACATTAAATTTTCAGATTTAATATATCAATCCATTAAAAAATTTCCAAAATTTATTATAGCCACATTTGTGCAAATTATAATATCAGTGATAGGCCTAATAATTTTTATTGTGCCGGGAGTTTATTACGGTAGTTCTGTCATGTTTTTTGGTTTCTTTAGCATTTATGGTAATTCAAACATAAAATCCACATTTGTAAAAAGCAGAATTTTTTCGAAGAAAATAAGGGTAAAATCTATAATTTTGTTTATATTTTATCTAGTTTTGCTTATCCTATTTTTATATATATTGCATTTTATAGACATATCTTTATTATATAAGGGATTACTAGCAGCTATACTTATGTCTTATTGGGTTGTAAGCTATAGTAATAGCATATTTAATCTAGCGGATAAGGAATATTCATCACATGAAAATCAAGGTTATTCCGGTAAACTAGCAAGCTTTTATAGACAAAATTAGCATAAGTATGAAAATATATCATAAAATTTAGCATTAGAAAGGTTTAAATACTATAATCATTATATAGTTCAATTACAATTGTACTTAACGAGGTCTTCAACTTGGATATCGATATATTTAAAAACCGTTTGTCTCCGCAATATAAAATTATGCAAAAAGAAGAAGTTGACAAACTATTGGAAGAATACAACGTTTCTTTAAAAGATCTTCCTAAAATAAAATTGAATGATCCAGCAGTAAAGCAGTTAAATGCCAATGAAGGAGATGTAATAGAGATAAATAGAAAAAGTGCTACCGCTGGAGAATATAACTATTATAGAGTTGTGGTGAAGTAAATATGAATAATAAAGAATATGAAGTAATGTTGAGTTCTGCATTAAAATCAATGCCTCTTGCAGCACATCATATAAGTTCTTTTGAGTATTTTGTAGAATATGGTTTGCAGAAGATAATTGAAACCGAGGGCATTATAGAGCCAGTAATAAAACCTGCTAATTATACTGATTTTAAGATAAAAGTAAGTAAAATAACTATAGGTAAACCGGATATAATAGAGTCTGATAGTATAATAAGACCTATAACCCCTATAGAAGCTAGAATAAGAGATTTGACGTATGATGCGCCACTAATGATAACTGTATCGTACATTGGAGACGGGAAAGTAATTGCAGAGGAAGAGGTTTTCATAGGTAGAATGCCTATAGTGGTTAAATCAAAATATTGCAACCTTTATGGCATGTCCAAGGAAGATTTAATAAAGAATAAAGAAGACCCAACAGATCCAGGCGGATATTTTATAATAAATGGTACAGAGAGAATAATTATAACAACAGAAGATCTTGCTCCAAATAATATATTAATAAATAAAGACAATCAAGAAGGATTCAAATTTAGTGCTAAGATTTTTGCAGATGCAGACACTATAAAAGTACCACATACACTGCAGTTGTCAAGTAGCAATCTTCTATATATAACATTTGGCAAGCTGAAAAAAGTGCCAGTAGTAGTTTTGATAAAAGCTCTTGGCGTAACAAGTGAAAATGAAATGATAAAGAAGATAGCGAAAGGTAACGAAGATATAGTAAATACAGTTGATATGAACCTGATAGCTTTCAATGTATCCTCAGAAGACGATGCACTCGATAGTATTGGTAAAATGCTTCATTCGGTGCACACTAAAGAAACTGCTGAGCTTAATATAGATTCTCTTCTTTTTCCTTTCTTTGGAAGAAGCAAGGAATCCAGAAAGATGAAGGCAGAGTATCTAATGTATGTATCAAATCTTCTTATAAAGAGCGCCATGCAAGGCAAAGAAGTTGACAAAGACCATTATTCAAATAAAAGACTTCATGCAGAAAGCTACAATCTTGATATGCTTTTTAGGTTTATATTCAAACAGATACTTAACGATGCAAAATATAATTTTGAAAAAGGAATAAGAAAGGACAAAATACCAAATCCAAAATATATCTTCACTTCAGATCAGTTAACTGCAAGATTACGTTCTTCTCTTGCTACAGGTCAGTGGGTAGGTGGTAGAGTAGGAATAACACAGCATCTAGACCGGAGAAGTTTTCCCGCAACAGTATCACACTTAAGAAAGGTAGAGTCACTTCTTACCTCGAATAGAGAAAATTATAGAGCTAGAGATTTACACGGAACACAATTCGGAAGGTTCTGTGCAGTAGAAACACCGGAAGGTCCAAAAATAGGTCTTACTAAAAATCTAGCAACACTTTCAATGTTATCAAAAGAAGGGGCCGATACAGATGCTGTAAAGAAGCTCCTTAAAGATTATGGGGTGAAAGGAATATGAGTTTTGTATTTGTAAATGGTGTGCTTTCTGGTACTAATGACAACCCAGAGAAACTAGTAAAAGAAATAATAGAAGATAGGAGAGCGGGAAAAATACCTAAACAAGTAAATATAAGGTATAGAAAAGATAGGGACAGCGTAATGATCAATTCCGATGGAGGAAGACTACTAAGAGCATTAATAGTTGTTAAGAATGGTAAATCACTAGTCACAAAGGACGATGTTAAATTGCTTGCTGAAGGCCACATAACTTGGCAAGATCTTATTGATAAAGGAAAGATAGAATACTTAGATGCCGATGAAGAAGAATTAGCGTATACAGCAATAACAGAAGAAGAACTGACACCGGCCCATACACATCTTGAGATAACACCACTTTCAGTTTTCGGAACACAGGCTTCGCTTCTTCCTTTTATAAATCACAGCAACGCTCACAGGAACGTTACCGCAGTAAAAAGTGTACAGCAAGGCGTTGGAATTTACTCTACAAATTATCTTATTAGGCATGACAACGATTCAATGATAGCTATAGATCAGCAGACTCCAATAGTAACAACTAAAACATATAATAATGAAGATTTCGGTTCTCACGTTTTTGGTCAAAATATAGTAGTAGCCGTTCTTTCATATCTTGGATATAATATGGACGACGCGATAATAATAAACAAATCTTCTGTTGATAGAGGGCTGTTTAGGGCAATGTTCTTTAGACCTTACAAAGTTGAAGAGACGAAGTATGTTGGTGGTCAAAGCGATTTGATAACTAATCCGGATAAGGACGTTGCAGGTTATAGATCGGAAGCAGCATACAAATATTTAGATGAAGATGGAATCGCAGCTGTAAATTCACATGTTAACAGCGGTGATGTTCTTATAGGGAGAGTTTCTCCTCCTAGGTTTGTGTCATCTATAGATAAATTTAGACTTGGAGTTCAGAAACAAGTCGAGTCATCAATAGAATGTCGTACTGGTGAAGGCGGAATAGTTGAGAACGTTTTCGTTACATCTACTGCAGAAGGGAATAAATATGTTTCATTAAAGATAAGACAGGATAGAAAAGTAGAAATAGGTGATAAATTTGGACCAAGAAGTGGACAGAAAGGTGTAGTAGGTATGCTTTTGAACCAAGAAGACATGCCTTTTACTTATTCAGGAATAATTCCAGATTTAATATTCTCCCCTTACTCCATACCAACAAGAATGTCCATGGCCTATCTTCTTGAACTTATTGGTGGAAAAGTAGGAGCACTCGGCGGAAGATACATAGATGGAACGCCGTTTATAGGTGAGAAAGAAGAAGATCTTAGAAATGAACTTTTAGAATATGGGTTTAGAGAAAATGGAGTAGAAACAATGTATAATGGTATAACCGGAGAAGAGATGCAGGTAAAAATATTTGTAGGAGATATGACTTATATAAGATTAAAGCATTTTGTAGCCAACAAAATACAATGGAGAGCAAGAGGTCCTATACAGTTGCTTAATAGGCAGCCTACAGAAGGTAAATCAAAGAGTGGAGGACTAAGACTAGGAGAAATGGAGAAAGACTGCTTTGTGGCTTATGGATCCGCCATGGCTCTAAAAGAGAGATTCGATTCGGATAAAATAACCATTCCAGTGTGTTCCAAGTGTGGAATGACTGCAGTTTATAACGTGAGGAAAAAGACAGGGTACTGTCCTATAGACGGTGAGGACACACAAATAAAGCTTATTGAAGTTTCTGCTTCATTCAAGATACTTCTTGATGAACTTAAAGCAGTAGGTATATATCCAAAAATGGTTTTGGGGAGTAAAGTATGAAATTAGAATCAAATTTTGTTTTTAGTAAGATAGCCGCATTGGAGTTTGGTATTCTTTCTCCAAAAATGATACAGAAGATGAGTACAGTTGCAATAACATCATCAGAACTTTATGATATAGACGGATTTCCAGTTGACGGTGGTTTATCCGATTTAAGAATGGGAGTAATAGACCCTGGGCTTACCTGTAAAACTTGTGGAAATACTATAAGAGACTGTCCTGGACATTTTGGCCATTTGGAACTAGCGAGGCCAGTGTTCAATATAAAGACCGTTCCTTACATTTATAATATATTGAATTCCACATGCGTTTCTTGTGGAAGGATATTAATCTCTGATGAACATCTTAAAAAACTTAGTGAGGATATAATTTCCGCAGAGATAAATGAAGGGCATAAAAAGAAAGTAAAGCTTATAAAAGCTATAGTAAAACATGCCAAGAACGTTACAGTGTGTCCATTTTGTAGAACAAAGCAGCATAAGATAAAGCTAGAAAAACCTTACACATTTTTCGATGGGGATCAGAAACTCACTCCAATAGATGTATTGAGTAGGTTAGAAAAAATAAAAGATTCTGATTTGCAGTTTTTCGGCCTTGATCCAGATTACTCAAGACCTGAGTGGATGGTTGTATCTATATTAGCGGTTCCTTCAATAACAATAAGGCCTTCTATTACATTAGAAAATGGTCAGAGGAGTGAAGACGATCTTACACATAAGCTAACCGATATAGTAAGAACAAATCAGAGATTAGCTGAAAATATAAGATCTGGAGCACCTGAGATAATAATAGATGAACTTTGGGACTTGCTTCAGTATCATATAACTACGTTTATATCAAACGATTCGGCACAGGTCCCTGTAGCAAGGCAGAAGTCAAATAAAAAGCTAAAAAGTTTAGAAGATAGAATAAAAGGAAAAGAAGGTCTTTTCAGAGGGTCAGGACTTGCTAAGCGTGTAAATTATGGTGCAAGGTCTGTAATATCTCCAGATTCATTTTTAAGATTTGATGAAGTAGGAGTACCAATTAGAGTTGCTATGGAAGTCACACGTCCTGAAAAGGTTACGGACATAAACATAGATAGGATGAAAGCACTTATAAAGAACTTTAATTCATACCCTGGAGCAAATTATGTAATAACCCCAGATGGGATAAAGAAGAAAATAACTGATACTACTGTTAGCAATATACTTGATGAGCTTAAATCCGGTTATACTGTAGAGAGGCATCTTAAAGACGGGGATATAATACTTTTCAACAGGCAGCCGTCTCTTCATAGACTTTCAATAATGGGTCACAGTGTAAAGGTACTTCCTTACAATACACTTGGTATAAATCCTGCTTCTACGCTTCCATACAACGCAGATTTCGACGGAGACGAGATGAATATACACGTTTTACAGAATGAAGAAGCACTTGCTGAGGCAGAGATGATAATAAACATAAAGAATAATATTGTATCACCTAGACACGGATTGCCGCTTATCGGCGCAGCACAAGACTACGTTTCTGGTTGTGCTTTATTAACAGCAAAAGATACACAGCTTGAAAAGGCTAAAGCAGAATTTCTTCTTTCAAATATAAATATAGTAACCTCTCTTAAAAATAAAAAATATTCTGGTAGGGAGATATTTAGTATGATTTTACCGGAGGACTTAAACTTCGAGAGTAACAGCAGTACATATAAAATTACTAAGGAAGATGATTCTATAGTTAGAATAAAAAACGGTAAACTGGCAACAGGAGTTATAGATGCAGCGACGATAGGAAGAGAAAGCGGGAGTCTTCTTCAGTTTCTTTTCGTAAGGTATGGCTCAGAAGTGACTGCAAAATTCATAGACCAGACAAATAAATTAGGTTTAATGACGTTGTTTTTAATGGGAATGAGCGTAAACATACATGACTTTGATATCCCTAAAGTTGCAAACAATGAAATAGAAAAAGTTGTAAAAGAAGGAGAAAATGAGGTATCAGCACTTTTAACTAATTATAATGATGTTACGGAAGCTAAAATTCTGAACATATCAAACAGGATAAGAGTCAAGGTTAGAAATATAATAGATGCTTATATAGAGAAGAAAAATAACAATGTAGAATCAATGATTACTACCGGTGCAAAAGGAAGCATAACAAATTTGATACCAACGATAGGGTTAGTAGGGCAGCAGATGCTTAGAGATGTCAGAATTAGTAATGGTTTCTCGGATAGGCTTACTTCTCATTTTAAGAAAAACGATAACGGACTAATTGCTAGAGGTTTTATAGTGTCTAATTATAGAGAAGGTCTTAATCCCGTAGAGTATTTTCTTCACTCCGCAAGTAGTAGGGAAGGATTAATGGACAATGTTATACGTACTCCAATTTCAGGTTACATGCAGAGAAGGCTTTCTTCTGCGTTACAGGATCTGAAAGTAAAGGATGATCTATCTGTTAGAATGGGAAGTTCGATTATCCAGTTTAAATATGGAGAGGACGGATTAGATGTATCCGCCAGTGATAAAGGTGACCTTAAATTATGAAAACGCAAGTTCCTGAGAAATATATAATAGCATTTAAGAAAAAATATGGTGAAGATGCCGATTTAAATGAATTGGAAAAGATATATAAAAGATCTTTGGTAACGCCTGGGGAGGCAGTGGGTGTAATAGCCGCACAGAGTATAGGTGAGGCAAGTACTCAGCTTACACTTAGAACAAAGCACGCGGCTGGTCTTTCCGTAATAAATACTACTACCGGATTACCTAGATTAGTCGAGATATTTGATGCAAAGAAGGACATACCTACTCCTTTTATAGATATATACCTAAATTCAGAATATTCGAAATCAAAGGAGAAAGCAAGCGCGTTTGCAAATAAAATAATAGAAATAAAGATAGAAGATATAACGACGTCATATACAGTTTCCCCAAGAAAAAAGGAGATAGTTTTTGTTATAGATAAAGACGTTTTAAAAGAATATGGATTTACCATGAAAGAGATAATATCACACCTATCCAGAATGAAAATATCAACCAGTGTAGAAGGAGACAAACTTTTAGTAGTTGATAAATCAGCTAGCGATGTAAAGAAACTTATCAGACTAAGAAATAAGATAGTAAACGTCAATATCTCTGGTGTTCCAGGTATTTCAAGAGCAATTCTCAATCAGGATAAAGAAGGAAATTACTGGATAAAGACAATAGGAACTAACTTGGCAGAGATACTAAAAATGGAAGAGGTAGATGTTTCGAAAACAGTTTCAAACGACATAATAGAAGTTTCAAAGGTCTTAGGAATAGAAGCTGCAAGAAATCTTATAATAGAGGAAGTAAGAGGTACGCTGGAAAATGTAGGTCTTACAGTAGATAATCGACATATTTTCCTTATAGCCGATGCAATGTGCTTAGATGGTACTGTAAGGGGAATAGGTAGATACGGATTAAGCGGAGAGGCAGAGTCGGTTCTGGCAAGAGCATCTTTTGAAGTCCCTTTCAAGCATCTTATAGAAGCAGGGCTTTATCACGAATCAGATCCATTTAAATACGTTGCAAATAACATAGTATCTAATCAGGTTATACCTGTAGGTACAGGAGAAGTAAAATTGGTGGTAAAAGAAAATGGAAAAGGAAATAATGAAGAAAGTTCAGGAGAAGATAAAAAGCAATAAAGTTTTTATAGGTCTAAATTCTACCTTAAGGGCTAATAAAAACGGAGAGCTAGCATTTGCAGTCTATGCTAAAAATGCGAGCGAAGATATAGTAAATAAACTGGATTCGTTCGGCGTTGAAAGATACATTTATGACGGAGATAGCGATGCATTATCAATAGCTTGCGGTAAGTCTTATGGTGTTACAGTATTGGGAATTAAAAAGTAATATATGAACATAAAATTTGACAATGATATTATACTTTCAATGAATCTTTTTTCGGATGTTACAAGCGTAATTCCAAGAGATTGTATACATTTTGGAGACAAAGTGTTGTTTGTAGTGAATCAAGGCCAAGCAGGTTTGGCAATAGGCAGGAACGGAGTTAAAATTAAAATGTTACAGGATATGCTTAAAAAGGATGTAATAATAATAGAGTATTCGGATGATCCAGTTAAGCTCTTTGAAAACATTATAAGGCCAAATAAACTTATATCTGGTTATATAAACGTAGCTGGAAATGCACAAGATAGTAGAAAAATTGAGGCTTCAATCGAAGGAAAGATAAGTAATAATAAGATAAAACTTATTAAAATGTTAATGCAAAGGTATTTTAATATAGTTAGTATAAATATTAAATAAAAATATGGGAAATAAAACACGCGGACTTTTTAACGGGAAGATGTTGCTTAAGAGAAAGGAGAAAGTAAGATTCAGTAAGAATAGAAGTAGATCTTATTTCAGTGGAAGATGGAGAAAGAATGATCCATTGGCAGGTTCACCACAAGCTAGAGGTATAGTTTTAGAAAAAGTAGAACTTACACCAAAGAAGCCTTCGTCAGGTAAGAGAAAGTCTTGCAAAGTACAACTTACTAAAAATGGAAAAGTAGTAACGGCATATATACCTTGGAGCAAAGGAGTATCTTTTGTTGATGAGCACAATGATGTAATCGTAGAAAGAATAGGTGGAGCTCAAAAGGGAGCTAGGGGAGACCTTCCTGGAGTAAAATTTAAGATTATAAAAGTAAATGGAATATCTCTAAAAGAACTAGTAAAAGGGAGGAAGCAAAAACCTGTTAGATAAAATGGAAAAAGAATCTGTTGAATTAAAAAATGAAAAAGAGATAAAACTATTCGATAAATATAGTTTTATAGATGTCGTTGTAAACGATCCAGGACTAAAAAATATAATATCTCTAAAACCATTTATAGTACCAAAAACTTCTGGTAGACTTTCTCAGCAAAGATTAGGCAGAGAAAGAATGAGCATAGTAGAAAGACTTATAACGCACTTGATGATACCTGGACACAAAGGTAAGAAACACCTTAGGACAAGTAAACTTATGTCTGGAAGGTTTTATACAGCATCAAATTTAGTAAATAATGCTTTTGATAGAATAAGTAAAGACGGTTTAAATCCAATACAAGTACTTGTAAAGGCCGTAGAAAATTCTGCCCCAAGAGAAGAAGTAATGACTCTTCTTATAGGAGGCCAGAGAATAGCAAAACAGGTCGATACAGCGCCTATAAGGCGGGTTGATTTGGCATTAAGATGGATAGCAGAAGGTACATATCAGCTGTCTGCTACCGGTAAAAAGGCAGATCAAGCTTTATACGAGATACTTGAGCAATCCGCCAAAAATCAGGATATAGCATTTCCAATATCAAAAAAGATAGACACAGAAAGACAGGCTTCATCAAGCAGATAGGCGTTACTCTTTTGAGGTTTTTCGTATAAATAAAAGAAATCCTGTATGGTATACGCTGTTAGTCTCTGGTCTGAGGATGTCTTTGTCTATTTCCACTTTCCAGTTGACTTCATTGTTTTGTATTAAACGTTCCACTTTGAAACATTTTGGAAGGTTTCTTAGAGTTTTCTCTACCTGTATTATAGACGGAGAGTAAGTTACTATTCTGGCACCAACAGAAAAATTCTTTTGTATAACAGGTATGGCACTCCAAGGTTCAGGTATATCTAATATACCACATGTGAAATTTTTTTCTTTTATTCCTTCTCTTACGTCTTTGTTGATAAATTTTATGTTATCAAGGCCAAAAAGTTTTGAATTTTTAGTCGCTACTTTTATAAAGTCTCTTCTTATCTCATAGGAATATACCTTTATTTCATTGGATAAACTAGCTATTACACAGGCATTTATTCCAGATCCACTTCCAGCATCGAATACTTTGCTGCCGTTTTTTATTCCCAAATACATTACAATGCTGCCAATATCTTTTAATGTTATTATCTGAGGTAGTCTTATAACTTTTTTTATTAAATCTGGATTAGACGGTTCCACGGCATAAAATTCAACACCTGTGTGCGTCTTTATCTTGGAGCCGTTTTTAAGTTTTTTCAGGTCTTTTGATTTTATTATACCAAATTGAGTATTACTATCTTTTTCACTGTCCAAAAACAAAAAAGAGTCTTTATTTATAAGTAGTATTTTTTTTCCTTTCATAATTCTTCCCTTATTATATTAACAAGACTGCCAAAAGATTTGTTACTAGCGGTCTTTTGGGCGTTTGTAATTATAAACACTATAGTTTTATACGTAATACCATATCCTGCAGCGTTTATTAAGTCTTTCTTCGTTAAGTTCTTTTTATTAATTATCATAACTATTACCTTCAGATTATTACTTCCATAATCACAGATAAAAACCTCCTTTTCAACTATTTTTGGATTTTTGAATCCATTTTTTGTTAGCGTTACAGATATGTCATCATTCTCTTTGTATGTTTTTATTTCATTATTTATAGATTTTTTAATAGGATTTTGATCTTTCTTTTCTGTATTGTCTTTATTCATTATTTTTTTTACAGTCTCTAGATCTAGGCCCTGTTCATAAAGATAATCTGCTTTTTCACCAGTCTGATTATCTTGGGCCGAAACAGTTTTCATAAAATCAGTTAGACTCTGAGAAATGTATCTTTCTGCAGATGACAGATGTGAAGTGTTTATAACTTTTTCATTTCTTACTTTGTTTACAAGTGCTTTTTCCTGTCCGTTTAACGTCTGTATAAGCATATCTAGTGCTTTATCTCGGTCTTTTTCAAGATAGTATATTGGAGATGAACCAAACCTTCTTTGTGTTTTTTTAATTTCCCCTTTTGATACAAAATAGTCAGTTATGGTCTGTGTTTGCAATGTGTCTTTCTCTATGCTTTCTGCTATTTCGAGTACAAGTGCAGGGCCGGCTTCTAACTTTCGCATTATACTACTATGTATCTCATTTATATCCTCCATAATAAGTTTTTAACACGCATTATTTATATCTTGCAAATTTTAATATTATTATATAATACACAATTTAAATAGTATAGGCTACGAAGCTAAACGAGCGGTTATATCGATGGAGAATATAGTTATTTTATGAATAGGAAGGGACAGATATTTACTATGGATCTTTTGATATCTCTTTTCATATTTCTACTCTTATTCTCAACCGTTTTGTTGTTTATTTACTCAAATGCAGATATAGACAATACTTACTCTTCTTATTACTCCCAACTTGAATCAACTTATTTAAATAACTTGGCTGTTCAAGGCGCGAATTCCTTAATTGGGTCCGAAGGTACTCCTGTAAATTGGTATGCAACGTCATGCAGTAATATAAAACAGATAGGATTAATGCAGAATTATCTTGAAGCATCGCCTATAAAATTATACAATCTAACTACTTTGCCAGTTTCTTGTTTGTCTTCACTTTTAAAGGCGGGAGCTTCATTTAATATTACTTTTTATTATCTAAACGGTTCTATAGTAAATATAAATGGTAAGCCTATAACTGCAGGTTTTCCAATAGACTCGGCATCTAATTATATCGCATCTATAGGCCGGTTTGTTGTGTTATATCCTGGTAACGAAATAGTGCGTCTTTCTTATACGGAGTGGGCATGAAAAAAGGACAGGTATTTACTATAGATCTTGTAATCGGAACAATAATAATATTAGGAGTGCTAGTATCTGCTTATTCTATAACAAATTACTATTTATCTATTAATAGTTCCATAACCACAAACGGTAATTTTCTTTCATTAGTCTCTTCGGCAGTCTCATCTTTCTCAGAAGTATCCTCAACATCCACGGCTTTACTTCAGTTTCAGAATGGAGGGTCTTCCTCGGCGTTGTCAAGCTACGTTTTAAATATACTTGGAAGTGAAATAAACGGCCCTTTCCTTATAAATGTGATGACAAAGAGTAACTACTCTTCAAACGATACGCCGAATTCATTGATATTTTCTTATAACTCTGGGTTATCTTCGTCGTTGTCTTATCTAAAATTTTATGAACCAATACTAGTTACTAATTACAGCAGTGCATGCGGTTCATCATGTAATTCTTCTTTATCCATAGGTAGTGTTTTTCCGTCTTATAATACCACTATAAATGCAGTAAACTGCAATGTGTTTTATTCAAATGGCAGTACTACAGGGTGGACCATATTAAATAATACTCCTTCGGGTTATTGCACAATCCAAGTGCCTTCGTTTGCCGCTCCAAACAGTTATGACGTTGTTACGCAGTCTTCAACCGGAGAATCAACCGGGTCTGCCACTCTTCAAGTCATAGCACTCGATTTGCTGGAATTCGAAGTCTCTAAATAATTTATATAAAGATTATTGATCTGTTCTTATCTATTGATTGCAGTTGCATTTCCATTTCCATAAGTTGTGCTTCCACATCACCATGTGATATTCCTACTTTTACGGCCAGGTTGTTTATTTTTACGAGCAATTCACTAAGCTTTTGCGCTTTCTCAAAACTTACATTGTTCTTAAATTGGTTGTATAAAGTTATTTGTTCCAATAACTTTTCATATAAACTGTTCATTTCCTCCGTTTTCTCCATATATATCCTCCCCCATACTTAAATATGATAATTAGGTATAAAAAATACTTCCTTTGTATTACTTAGATATTATGAATGTATTTTTATTATCTATCTTACAGTGATTATTCTGCAAAGTATATTCCGGCTGATTTTTGTTCTATATCCAGTTTACTACCATTCTGATTTATTCTCGGTCTTCCACTGTCTTTATCCCGTCTTATAGTTATATCTACATTTTTTAAAAAATTATTTATAGCTTTTTCAGTGCTTTCTATATCATCTGTCATACCATTTACTCCTTTTTGTCCCCTAAAAAGTATGCTTTTAGGGCATGTCGAATCCAAAAACGAAAGGTCATGATCTACTATTATAGCGCATTTATTCCTTGAGGATATAAATGAAGAAATTATATTCATACATTCAAGTCTATCTTCTATATCCAGATTCGCAGAAGGTTCATCTATCAAATATATATCCGCATTTTGCATAAGTGTGGTTATTACTGCTAATTTCTGTAATTCACCACCCGACAGATTTTTAACATTTTTGTTTATAATTTTATTTATCCCAAGTTTGTTTATAGCAGATATAATCCCCAAATCTTCGGTGTATCTTGGATTTATGTTAATAAGAGTTTCATTTACTATGCTGTCGAAAGGTTTTAATATTTGGGGTTTATAAGCGATTTTTATGCCGAGATCAAGTTTGCCTATACTTGTTTCTAGAAGACCGGCTAAGGCTTTTATGAAGGTACTTTTGCCGATTCCGTTTTCTCCAAGTATACCAACAACATCTCCCTTAAAAAGTCTCCCTCCCTTAGTATCGAGCGTAAAATCATTAATTTTTATTGTAAATTCCGGCCAAGATATAAAAGGTTCATTTGTAGTTGCAGGCAATACCTTTTTTATTTTTATGCTGTAATCTCTAAATCTAACGTTTTCAGCTGGAAGGTAACCTTCCAAATAAGTATTTATACCATTTCTAGATGGCATTATATGGGAAGCTACACCGTAATTTGCTTCTGAACCGTAAAATATCTGCACGAAGTCGGTTAAGTAATCCAACATTACTAAATCATGTTCAACTACAATAACAGTTTTATCTTTAAGAGCTTCTTTTATGGTTTTAGAAACGTTGAACCGGGTATTTATATCTAGATAATTCATTGGCTCATCAAATATGTATACTTCCGCTTCTTCATCCAGAACCTTCGCTATTTCTACAAGTTGTGCTTCTCCACCGGATAAGGATTCAGAGTCTCTGTCTAAGAGATCTTGGTTTATAAGTTTGAATCTGTTGGATTTTACAATATTTTTTACTTTTCCAGTTTGTGAAAAATTTTGTTCCTTTTTTGCAATCTTGAGTTCTTTGGAATAAAGTCTTGTAAGATAAGGTTGTATATCTTTTCCACGAAATTCTTTTATTACTTCTTCGGTAGAATAAACTTTGTCAAAATTGCCAAAATTAGGTATAATCTTATTCGAGATAATATTTATGTTTGTAGTTTTGCCTATTCCGTTTCTTCCAATTATTCCAACGATTTTCTTCTCTATAGGAGTTGCTATATTAAATGTCCTAAAGCTATTTATCCCATATTGAAAAGTAAGGTTCTTCGCCATTTCATCTGGGAGGTTTATTATTTTTATAGCATCAAAAGGACATCTTTTAACGCATATACCGCAAGATATACATAGACTTTCGGTTATTGCTGCCTTTCCATTTTCACGGGCATATACCGTTTCTTTCGCTCCTTCTCTTACTCTAGGGCATACCTCTGCGCATATGTAATTACAGTTGTCAGGAGCTTCGCATTCGCTTTCCTTTATAACGGCTACTCTCATTTTGTTAATTTGAGGTTATTCATATTTATCTTTACTGTTCTCATAAGCAAACCTATCTTTATAAATGTTTTTATTTTCGCGCGATTAATAGTTACATATGACTGAAAGTGATATTAATTGTTCAATCGAAGATCATAGAAATTCCGTGCAGATGGGGAAAGACAACCACAGCGATAATGAAATAAAGGAGATTCTATCTAGCTATAAAAGAGTAGCAGTCGTCGGGATGTCGAGAGAGGAGGGAAAAGCCAGCCACGAGATACCGAAGTATCTAATTGAGAATGGGTATGATGTTATACCAGTAAACCCAAATGCAGACTATATTCTTGGTAAGAAGTCGTACAAATCTTTATCTGATATAGGTACAGAGGTTGATATAATAGATGTTTTCAGGCCGTCTGAACAAGTTTTTCAAATTGTTAAGGATGCAATACTAATAAAACCGAAAGTAATATGGCTTCAAGAAGGGATAGCTAACGAGGAAGCAAGAAAACTTGCAGAAAATAATGGTATAGATTTTGTGTTTAATAGATGCATGATGAAGGAACATATTAGGCTATTCGGACAGTGATAAATACATACATTTACTATCTAATAATATTTATTTGATAACTATGGTAACTTCCGTTTGTGAGTGTTATAAATGTCATTACAGGTTTAATTATGAGTTTATACCAGGATCTTCTTTTCATTCCATAAGGCTCGGGACCAAAAGAATATTCCGCTGCCCAAAATGCAGAACCCTGCAGAAGTTCGACTTGACAAAAAAGGGCCAAGACGATTCCTTAAAGACATATGGGGACGATTCCACTTTAGGTATAGGGGTAAAATTATGGGTTTTTCAGCTAGTACCTACCTTTATACTTATTTTTTCAGGCGCGTTTTCCTTCTTTATTTTTATACAACCAATCTATATTCATTTTTTTCTAATATTACTTGGTGTAATATGGATAGCTTTTTCCCTTGTGTATGTGATTGTTAACACAGGGCCAAAACGAGGTAAATGATGGTATATAATTTCGTTATATCGGCGGATAGTGTAAGCTTAATATTCCTTATACTCCCAATTATCATTGGTTTAATAATCATATTACTTGGATTTTTCGGTAGAAAAAAGAATGAGAATACCAAAGGTATAAAGACAACTTCACAAATTACGGTAGGAATTGGCTTGGCAGTAATCGCTTTAGGCATAATCCTATTTTTTGCTATTGGTACCTCTTATAAGGTTACTGTGAATACTGGGTATATCTACGTGTCAGGTCCTGCGATAGCAGGAGGCAATATAAATGTAACCTCTGGGGATATTGCAAGCGCATATGTAAGTAATATATTAAGCGGTAATCTAACCTTATCTGTAAGGACAGGAGGTACCAGTATAGGCAATATAAATGCAGGTAAATTTCTTCTTAGCAACAACGCCAATGCATATGTGGTCTCAAGTAACAGCACGGACATAATAATAAAGCTAAAGAGCGGTAACTACCTGGTACTTGGGAGCAGCGATACTTACTTCCTAGCATCAATAATCTCAAAGTACGTTTATAACGTGAGCGGTTATCCATGATTTAAAGATATAAAAAAGCATTTATCTTAGAGGGATTAATACTAATATATGACCGATTACATGCTGAATAACAAGTTTAATGATCCTTTCAATAAAGTTCAGTTTGGAGTATCTATAGGTGAAAGGAACCAGTTAGAAGAATTCTCTAAAGTATTGCGCAGTGGCGCAAGGATGGTCGAAGTAGATATAGCTAGTGTCTATGGCTTGGGTGGAGAACAAGGAAACGCTGCAGATACTATAAGTAAAACAGAAAGAGAGGCCATAGCCAATTTGGCTAAGGTAAACGACATTGATTTAAGCGTGCATGCACCATGGGCTTTGAATTTTTCAGGTTTAAATCCGCAGTCCGGAAAAAAAGAACAGATCTATGAGCATATGGTTGACAGAGAGATAGGTACTGCTCTTCAGTTTGCTGATGATATAGGTAAAAAGGTCGGTAGACAAAATATACCTGTAATATTCCATGCTTCTTCTGATAACTTTTCAGACCCAGATAAAAATTTGGTTTATTCAATTTATGATTCTGAGGAGAATAAGATAATACAAGCGCAGGGTCAAGATATCAATCTTGGTATAGATACTACAAACATAAACAATCCAGATGAAATAAAAACTGCAGCAAAAGAAAAATTTATAGGATTGTATGGGAAGGAATTTTATGATAAGATATTTGGCAGCAAAGGGGGTAAACAATTAGGATTTATCTCAGATGACGGAAAAGTCATATTAAAGCCAGAAGGGTCATTTGAATTTCAAAAAGAAAAATTTTCGCAACAATTTAATAAGGAAAGAGCGAATATTAATCTTACTCGGAGAAATCTTGAATATAACAAGCTGGAGGCTCTGTCTAGGCAGGCTCGTGCTAAAGCAAGTTCTAATGTAGCGGAATTGAACAACATAAAACGCGAATTGGAGGATATAGAGAGAATGCTTGATTCTACAGAACAAGAATATGAAGAATTAAAGATAAGAGAAAATAATCTAGATAAACGATTTATACCTTATGATAATATTGCACCTAAACTTGCTGCAGAAGGCATAGCAAAAGCGGCTATGTTCTCATATAAGAATACAGACTCAAAGCCGCTTATACTGGTTGAAAATCCAATGTCTCCCGAAATGTCTCTTAGTAATCCAAAAGACACTGCAGAATCCGTGAGAATAGCCAGACAAGAATTTGCAAAAGAGCTTCAGCAAAAGGAGCATTTGTCGAGCAGAGAAGCTGAAAGGATAAGTAGTGAACTTATAGGTATAAATTTGGATATAGGTCATGTAAATGTCTTTAAGTCATATATAAATCCGAAAACAGGCGAGCCATATTCCGATAAGGATATAGTGGATATGTCAAAATCTGCAGCAGAATATCTTAAAAGATATCACTTAAATGACAATATGGGTAATAGAGATTCTCACCTTCCTTTGGGTCAGGGTAATGCGCCTATAAAAGAGGTTTATGATGCAATGATGGAGAAAGGGTTAGATGTACCTGCCATAATGGAAGTATTTGGAGGTTTGGGAGGATTAGAAGCCGGAACCGTACAATCACTGCAATACATGGGCGCACCGATATATGGTAATACTCCCTACGTTTCGCTGCCTTCTTATTTGGGTCAGCCATATTCTTCGTTAATCGGAGATTATTCCTCATATTCAAATCTTGGTCTAAAGCAAGACATGTTCCCATACAGCGGTTTTTCAGGGATATCACCAGGCGGTGGAGGATATATGGACAATAAAGGAAATCAGACCTTTTCAGGGGTGCCAATGAATTAATGGAAGAGAAAAATGATCAAGGAAGACTTGAATTGAAAGGATACGATGCGGCATATAAATTTGCCAAAGAACTATTTGGAAAATATCCAAAAGTGATGAAAACAATAACTTTATTTGGTTCTTACAGTAAGGGGAAAGAGACCGAAAAAAGTGATGTAGATCTTATGGTAGTTATGGATGATGTCCTCAATAAATTAGACGAGAAGACTCAGGCGCTTATATTCTCGGATGTAGACAAATTGGTCAATGAAAGCACGGTAAAACTTCATATAAATTTTGTTACGCTTACAGCCTTTTGGAGAGGAGTCTTAGCAGCAGATCCCGTATCAGTAAATGTATTGAAATATGGAGTACCACTTATAGATACCGGCTACTTTGAACCATTGCAAGCCCTTTTGAACATGGGAGAAATAAAACCTACGGAAGAATCTATATATGCATCGCTTACAAGAAGTGAATTATATGCAAATTCTGCCAAATTAAAACTAGCAGGAGCAGTAACTGATATTTATTGGAGTGTTGTAAATTCAGCTCAGTCAGCTATAATGCGACAGGGAGAGATACCTCCTTCTCCAGAAGTAATACCAGAAATGCTGGATAAATTAGAGAAAAGAAGCATTATAACTAAAAAAGAAATCGATGTTTTTTTAGAAATATTCAACTTAGGCAAACAGTTATTCCATGGAGAAAAAATAGAGATAACAGGAGAGAAAGTACAGGAATTACTGATAAAAGGTAAGGGTTTCAATTCTAAAATGACAGAACTTTCAAAATCTAAATAAATGTGTTTATTAATATCCCAATAGCCGCACTAACTAATGCTATCATAAGTCCTATACCAGCGGTTTTTACACCTTCTTTTATCCTTTCTTTTTTGTTTTCAATAGAATAACCACCTATATATGCAAGGATTATTAAGCTTATTACTAGTGATATAATACTTGCAGAAAAGTTTTGCTTTAATTTTATAAAAAAGAATGCAAGATAAGGTAAAAGGACAATAAAGCTTCCAATTAATGTAGAAATAAAGCTTATCTCCGAATAAGTTAGGTTTTTGAATTTCTTCATTTTGGTTATCTTATGTGGGTTGTAATCCCTTGCAAACATTACTTTTCCATATTCTTTTATCTGTAATCCCATAACAAAGTTCTCCGCATTATAAGTGGAGAAAAAATTAGAAAGTGAACCAGTTACACCTACTAATAATATTGATGCAAAAGTAAGGTTGTAGCTATGGAAAAAGGATATTCCTAAGGAAATACCTAGACCAAGAAAAAGTCCATCACTTAATCCGAGTATTATATATCTACTTTTTGTTCTTTCCATTAGAACTTACTGTGGCTTCGTCAAGACTGTTTATTACAGCTCCTCTGTCCTTAAGGGCCTTTTGTACGCCTTCAAAGTTTATCTTAGCACCCTCAATGACTATTTTTAAACCTTCTGTATGGATATCCACTTCAACGACTTTTATAAAAACATCTCCGTTCCGTATATGTTTTGCCATGTCGTTGGCCAAATCGATTATATTATACTCTCCTAACGGCTTTACCGCGTCTATTACTAGTCTTGTTAGATACATAAATGTTTATTTTATAAATTGCATATTAATAAACTTTTATTTCTGTGTTTATCGTATGTAAAAAGTATAAATAAAGTAATATTTAAATACTACGAATTATATAAAAGAATATGAAATTTGGTTTGAAGGCACAGGGACTTCCAATAAACACAATTATATTAATTGCAGTGGGTATCTTAATACTTGTACTTCTTATAACATTTGTTTTGGGAGGTTTTAAGGCATTGTCTCCAGTAACTCCTTCAAGCCTTTCATCGTTTTCAACTCAGTGCAGTACATATTCAACTACAGTTCCTGCCAGTTTAGGTGAGAGCGAGTGGTGTTCTTTGACAACTCCTAACCCTAGTGGTGCAGGTACATATCACTGCTATTCTGACTTGGCGGTTGCTCCAGGTACTAATACAACCACAATCGCTTTAAGTAATGGGTCTACTTTGGGATATAGTGGTGCTTCCGGTGCTCAAGTATTTTGTCCTTAAATAGTTTAAATTAAGCTCCTATACTTAAAAGAAACTGCGGTTTATTTAATTAATAAACAAAATTATTTATTATATTTCTCTATTAGTTAAAATAATTCTTACTTATTTATAGGTAATCGGCGGGATACATAAGCTTTTTATTCTTTTATCATTTAATCTATAAATGGCTTCAAAAAAGAGGAATATTTACGGCAACATAATTGCAGCCGTTTTATTAATATTTTTATTAATAGTGATTTTTTACGTTTTTAAGACACATATATTAGTTTTTAATTCATGTTATTTCAAAAATTCAGCACTGGCTGTAAACAATTCCGGCCCCTTTTGTCTGCCAAATAATGGTGTTAACATAATAATAAACAAATCAATACTCTCTTATTATCCTAACACCACTCTTTTAATTAATGATAAAAATGTTTCTGCTGCGCCTTTCTCGTTTTTAGGCAATAAACCTTACATAACAGTGTGGAATCAGCCATCAAGCGTAGCACCAGACTCCTATTCATTTTTAACAATTCCTGATACATTTAAGGTTCACATGGAATACAATGCAAGTGTAGACACTTATTTTGCAGTTATGACAAACCAGCAGTATGTAAATTGGGTAAGGTCAGGCGGGAACATAAATGAAGATTCGACGTTTATAGTCGAAGGAAAGAATATCTCGGCATGGTTTAATGAAAGTACCGGTTGTGCGGGTTATGTTGCAGTCATCGAATCGGTTAATGGCAATGCCGTTTCCATATTTCCGGATGAGAAAATACTGTATGCTCCAGCAAATGCTCCTACAGGTGCATGTGAAATATGATACAATCAATTTTAAATCCTTTAAGGTTATAATAATACAATGGAAGTTGATGTTTTTGACGCGATAAATGAGCTTAAAGGTTTCTATGATAGTAATGTTGGACTTTCAAAATTAAGCGGGCTTGTAGCCTATAAAAAAGTAGATATAAGTATGGAATATAAAGAAGGAGTTATAAGAATAAAAGCTCAACATCCTCTTTCTATAAAAATATATAAAATATATAACATACTTATGCGGCTTTTCCTAATAAATGCAGTAAAGCTAACAATGGATTTTATAGAACATGGCCAGCAAAAATCTGTGTCGAAACAATTTGGTCCTAATGAGAACATTGACCCAATAATAGAGGATTTAAAAGGTTTGCCTCACGATACTATATCAGATATGGTAATTGACACTGATTATTTTAAATTGGTTGAAACGCAAGATGGCAATGACAATATTTCAATAATGCTTAAAAAAAGCGGAAAAAAAGAGCTTTTTAGAAGTTTTTCGAATTATTTATTTCCATTTGTTAACACCTCGGCAAACGAGTCATTAAAAGAGGAGATAAGCTTTTTAAAGATTAATGATGAATTAACTATAGATTTATCTATAAAGGTTGACGATTCTCCAGCAGGAGTAAAATCTAAAAAAGTAAAGTTAGTTTGATGATATGGAAGGACTAAAAACAGGTTTAAATTCTTTTGACCAGCTTACAGGTGGATTAGATTACAGGAAAACATATTTACTGCTCGGGGATAAAGATTCTGGAAAAGAAAATTTCATATACAAATTAGTTCAGTCTTCTCTCGTCAGTAAAAATGCAATAGCTTACATCTTAACTTCAAAATCATATTCTGACTTAATAAACGAGTTTAATACTAGAGGAATACCAATAAATCAATACCTCGAAAACAATTTTAAGATATTAGATGATTATAGTAGAATAAATTCACCTAGTATGACGGATAATAAGTACGCAAAAATACTTAACGGGCCAGTGGATCTTACCGGCCTTTCTGTAGCACTTTCCAGCGTTAACAGTGATTTTATAAAAGACGCAAAACCAGTTATAAACATAATCGATAATCTTTCAAATTTATTGTTGTATAACAGTCCAGTCACAGTCTATAGATTTCTACAGTTTATATGTGGAAAAGCAAAGCTTTCCGGCGTTACTACAATACTTTCGGTAGACACAGCAATGCATGCTCCAGATGTTATAGAGACAATAAAAAATCTTTCCGATGCCGTCATAAGTTTAAAACTTGATAATGGAAAAAGATATTTCACATTAATAGGTTCAAGTAAAGAAGTATTAGAATTTAAAGAGGTAGAATGAATAACTTTAAAAGTATAAAGATTTATAGATTTACATGGTAAACTACAAAGGATTAGATGGCATTGATAAAAGTTACGATCCATATTTTGGTGTAGCCAAACTAGATGAAGAATTAAAAGGGATACCTCCCAAAAAACTAGTTTTAATTGCCGCTTCTCCTTCAGTAGGAAATGAAGTGTTTGGTTATCAAATAATAAATAAAAATATAAACTCGGATGTAAAAACTCTCGTATTTCTAAATAGAACATCTCCTCAATCTTATATGGAAGACATGAAGGAATATGACCTTCCTTCAAGTGATAAGATGTTCATAATGGATGCGTATAGTGGTATAACTGGAATAAAAGCAAATGAAACAGATCACATTTTTGCTATAAGCAATCCATATGATAAGAATGAGCTAAAAACGAAATTACTTTCGGAATTAGATAAGGGTTATGGTTTGCTTGTGATGGATTCTCTTTCACTTCTTATAGATTTTTTTGATTTTGAATTTGTGGATTCTTTAGTGTCTGATATAAAAGATGCCGTTCAAAAGAATAATTCGGCAGCAGTATTTTTGTTTACAAACTGGGGTTATGACAAAGAAAAAGTGCATAAACTATTTTCTAATATAAATTCGACTGTAGAGGTAAACGGCATAGAAAAAAGAGTCATATTCGGTCAATATTTTGCGGTCTTATCTTGTGATTGGGTTGAAAAGAAAGACAGTTTCTCGTCAGTTTTGTTTAAAGCGGTAAAACCTGGCGGAATAAAAGTTTATTTTCCAAAGATATTGGTTACGGGCCCTACAGATGCGGGGAAAAGTTCTTTTATACACAGCGCTTCAAAGAACGCTGTAAGTGTAGATAAGCTCGGCGGAACAGTTGCACTTGATCACGGAAGTGTAGACTATATGGGTTATCAAGCTGATTTATTTGGTACTCCTGGCCAAGAGAGGTTCGATCCTTTACTTAGAATGTTAGGCGGAGAGGCCATAGGAGTATTTTTGGTGGTGGATTCTACAAAACCGGAAGAATTTCCAAGAGCTATAGAAATGCTAAGAAGAACTGAGACATATGGTCTGCCAGTAGTAGTTGTAGCTAATAAAGCAGATTTACCAGGTGCGCTGAAAAAAGATGAGATAAAAGAAAAACTACACTTAGACGAAAATATAACTCTTGTACAGACATTCGCTGAAGATTTATCAACTATAGACCCAAACGAGCCTACAAAATTAAAAAAGGAGGGTATAGAAGCAGCATTGTCAGCTCTGTTCAAACAGTTGACATAGTTATTTAAATAAGTATTTTATACATTAGATATGGCTACAAAATCTGATCAATTAAAAAGCATTTTGCAGAGATTAAGCACAGTTGGGGGTATAAAAGCGTCTGCAGTTATATCCGCTAATGGTTTGCCAATGGTTTCTTTAATGCCGGAAGATGTAGATCCTAATACTTTTGCAGCCATGTTAGCATCTATGGTTGGATCTGCAGAGACAGCATTGAAATCATTAGGTTCAAAGAATACTTTAGATAGAGTAGTGGCTGAATCGAAGGATATACGTGTTGTTGCTGTACAGGCAGGAACAGACGCCATATTGACTATAATGATAGATCCTAACACCAATTATGGGCTTATCCTTTTAGAATCAAAAAAGGCTTCGGATGAGATAGCTACTGTAATGAAACAGTAAAATTTTATAATATTAGTTTAGTTTTTTATATTTATTGCATTTATGATACTTATTTATAAACTGCCGATTAAAATATATAATACTGTTAGCTCAGGTTGCGTAACCTGGCATCGCGTAAGCCTGGAGAGCTTATGGGAGCAATCCCTTGAGGGTTCGAATCCCTCCCTGGGCGTTTTTAATAGTATGTTTGAAAGATAACGCTTTTTAATGTATGTTATCATTTTACGGTAAATTCGCTTGCCTTGCTTAATATACCCAATTTTTGCATTAATGTCTTTAAAGCTACCACTATAAAAACTCCAATTATCAAAGTTATGATGCCATAAATCGGAATTTTGAACAATAAAAAAGCTACAGCTATTCCTATAGCAGGAGGGTGTTCACTGTCAGTTTCGAACAATAAAAACGATACAGCAAACATTATAATCCCTACAACAAGATAGAAATTTATGAATCTGGTTGCAAAGAATCCTATATATCCAAGAACACCTGCTATTAAGTAACTTTTTACAAATCTATTTCTTTTTGCAGACTTACTATAAGGCATTAAAAACATTAAGAATACGCTGCTTGCAAAAGATGTGAATACTATAGCAGACGCTCCACTTATTTCCCTTATATCAAAATTTACTTCGTGTAATATGAATATCAGTAGAACTATGACAAGGGAACTCGTTATAAGAGGTATTAATATATTATTTTTGTTAAATCCATGTTTGATTTTTTTATAGTCTGTATGTAGAAGCTCATTTTTCTTCATACTTCCTTCTTTGTTTTATATCCTCAAGCCTTTCACTTATAAATTCGTCAAGATCTATATTGTAATCTGTTTTTCCTTTTCTGTTTCTTACGGATATTGTATTCTTTTCTTCTTCTTTGCTTCCTATAATTATTATATAAGGTATCTTTTCCAACTGGCCTTTCCTTATTTTATATTCCAGTGTTCCACTGTCTAACTCACTGTCAACTCTTATCCCATTTTCTTTAAGTTTTTTAATTACATTTTCCGCATATTTTGCGTTCTTTTCTGTTATAGTCAATACTCTTACTTGTACAGGAGATATCCAAAAAGGTAAGTCTCCCTTTGAATTTTCCAGTATTATACCCATAAATCTTCCGATCGATCCCATTATTGATCTGTGTATTACTATTGGAAAGTGTTCTTTGTTGTCGCTACCGATATACTTTGCATCAAACCTTACAGCAAGATTGAAATCAAGCTGTATAGTAGATACTGCATAGGCATCCTCAGGTTTTCCGCTAAAGTCCAACGCATATATGTCTATTTTTGGCCCATAAAATGCTCCATCTCCTTCTTTTATTTCGTAATTATAGCCTCTTTTATCAAGAGTTTCTTTTAATATTTTTTCAGCTTTATCCCAAAGCTCTTCATCGCCTATCCTCTTTTCAGGTCTAGTGGCTAACTTTATTATAGGTTTAAGATCAAAAGGGTTATAGGTGTCATCCATTATATCGAACATTCGCATCATTTCACTTTCTATTTGATCCTCCATTACATATACATGAGAATCGTTTTGCTCCATTAATCTAGTCCTAAATAATCCATCAAGCGTTCCTTCTAATTCATATCTATGCAGAAAACCATAATCTGACAGTCTCATTGGCAGCTCTCTATAACTTCTAGTTTTTGATTTGAATAATATTGCCGAAAAAGGACAATTCATTGGTTTTAACGCATATTCTTCTTCAGATTCGAATGGAGTGACTTTAAACATATTTTCTTTGTATTTCTCAAAATGTCCGCTTATCTTCCACAACTCTGCTTTTGCTATCAATGGAGTTATTATCTCAGAATATTCATATTTTTTATCCAAGTCTTTTGCAAACTTAATTAATTCGTTGTATATAACGGCCCCCTTTGTCGTGAAAAATGCGGAACCCGGGGAAAACTCGGAAAATTCAAAAAGTTCAAGCTCTTTTCCTATTTTTTTATGATCATGGTTCTTTCTTTCTTCTAGTACCATAAGATAGTCTTCAAGTTCTTTTTTAGAGGGGAAACTTATACCATATATCCTGGTCATGACTTCTCTTTTGCTGTCTCCCTTCCAGTAAGCTCCAGATACTTTAAGTAGTTTTACATGGCCAACATATCTAGTTGAAGGTACATGTGGACCTCGACATAAATCATAAAACTCACCATTGCGGTATACACTCATCTTTTCATTAACGTCTTTTATTATCTCAAGTTTGAATTTATTATCCTTTAACAGTATATTTGCCTCTTCTTTTGATATGTCTTCTCTCTTAAAGGGTATATCTTCTTTTATTATGTTCTGTATCTCTTTCTCTATGTCCTGCAAGTCGTTATCTCCAATTTTAAGGTTATAAATATCATAGTAAAATCCCTCATCTATAGCCGGCCCTATACCCAATATAGATTCTGGGTGCAGCCTCTTCACGGCGATAGCCAATACATGTGCGGAAGAATGCCAGAAAACTTTTTTACCTTCTTTGTCTTTAAAAGTAAAAAATTTTATTTCGCCGTCTTCGTTTACACTTCTAGATAAATCTATTATTTTTTCATTTATTTGAGCTACAAGGACTTCCTTAAGAGGTACATTAAATTCTTTTGCTATAGCCAAAGCAGTAATACCATTCTCTAAGGTTTTTTCTTCTTTGTTATATATTATATTCATTTACTTTTATTAAATTTTACATATTAATATTTAATATTTTACTTTAAATTCAACGTGAATAAATATTAATAACTGCATTCCCAGTAGATAATATGGCTTTAAATAAAAAAGGTATGGAATTAGGTATTACGATAGTAGTTATAATTATAATAGCTCTAGCGTTACTGGCTATACTTCTTTTACTTCTTAAAACCGGCATATTTTCTCCATTAACACATCTTATAAGCTCAGCTCCTAATACTTCTTCAATAAATAGTTCTTTACCTTAAATAAAATTGTAAAAACTCTTTTTACTTTATAATTTACCGTCTGTAACCCCCTTTGGAAAATATTATAGATCTGATAATAAGATTAAACTTTTATAATATAATGTATTATATACGATATGAAAGCATGGGTACTAAGTAAAAACGGCATAGAAAACTTATCTTTTTTAGAATTAGAGACTCCGAAACCTGGGCCAGAGCAAGTTTTGCTAAAAGTTAAAGCAGTCGGATTAAATCCTATAGACTCAATGGTAGTAGATATGATCCCAGTAAGTTCTCCAAAAGTCCCAGGTGCAGAGTTTGCTGGTGAAGTATATGAAGTTGGAGAAAAAGTAAAAAACTTTAAGAAAGGCGATAGAGTTACCGTTTATAATAGGTATTTTGACGGTACATGTAAATACTGTATTAATGGAGATCAAATGCTATGCGATAACGGTTATATCTTAGGAGTAATGTCAAATGGGGGTATGGCAGAATATGCGGTAGTCGACGCAAAAAATCTTTTTAATTTACCCGACTCAGTCGATTTTTTAGTTGGTGCCAGTCTTCCGGTAGCCGCCATAACTTCTTATAATGCCATCATGAGAGCTAATCTAAAAAAAGGAGAGACCATAGTAGTTTTAGGCGCTGGTGGAAATACAGGTATGTTTGCACTTCAATTATCAAAAGAAATTGGTGCGAATGTTATAGCTGTGTCAAATAAGTTCTGGTTAAAAGATTTTGGTGCCGATTATATATTTGATTTTGATTCTGTTTTAGATAAAGTAAAAGATATAACTAAAGGTGCTATGGCAGATGTTGTAATAAATTCACTGGGAGAAAAGTTCTGGGATATAGGCTATTCACTTCTTGGTAAAAAGGGAAGGCTGGTTTCTTTCGGAACAGAAAACGGCAGCACCGCCAAAATCGATATATCACAACTTTATTCAAAGGAGCTGTCAATTATAGGCTCTACAGGAGGATCTATAGAACAATTTTCTGAACTAGTAAAAAATTCGGCAAATTTAAAAGTAAGGGTCTGGAAAAAATTTGGATTAGAGGAGTTAAAAGAGGCATTTGAGGCCAATAAAGACAATAAAAAACAGGGTAGAGTAATGTTAAGTTTCTAAATATTAGCATTTAAAGTAGTATATCGAATAGGCTTTTCCTGCGTTTAGTCTTAAAACTTTTAGGTTATTATTCGAAGTAGTTGCATTAGAACAAAGTTCTCCAACATTCGAAAATATCGGATATAATGTTAGACCATAATCTCCAGATGCAGAAGTAATACTTATTGTGTCGTTCACTTGTGCAGTATAATTATTTCCATTGAAATTTATGGTCCAGCTATAAATAGAACTGGAGAAAGCATCACACGAAGATGTACAGTTGTAAGCAGTAAAGTTGGTTATGGCTTCCGATATTTGACTGCTGTTTGAAGGTTTTATACCTCCAACTAGCCCAGTAAAACTTCCGATTATATAAGTTCTTATAGTATAATCAAATATAAGAAGAATAGCTATGGCTATTATTACCGTTATCAATACCCAAGCACTAAAATTTATTTGGCCTTTCATCCTTTAACCTATAAATTAATATTACTGGCAGCGTATAAGAGTTTTTTTTATGGAAGTATTGACTTTTTTGAAGTTTTATATTTCCAAGTTCAAATACATCCATACCGTTTATTTGCGCCAAGTTTCTTATATTTTTGTTATCTTTGTATATAAAAAAAAGATTATCTGCAATGTTATTTGCCTTTTTTATAAACGCAATTATACTAAAGTTACTCTGAAAACCGAATGGAGGATTTGAAACAGCCGTGTCATATTTGTAATCTACATCGAAAATATCTTTATTTATCGTATTTACATTATCAAGTTCTAGTGTCTCTACGTTTTTTTTAGTCAATTCCGTCATCCTCTTATCTATGTCATACATATCTACTTTTTTGGCCCCAAAAATAGCAGCAGTTATACCAAGTATACCATTACCACATCCAAGGTCTGCAACATTTTTACCAAATATACAAGATTTTGAGTCTATAAATGACACCATATCATATGCCATTTCTAGGTCTGTACTATACTGTTCTAGTCTAAGCTTGTTTGATTGGTTTCTTTCAATTTTAGACATCAAACTGCGAAATTCATTTCTTTTCATTCTTTATTTTTTCCGTAGCTATTCTATAAGCATCTTTGGCTTCAAATGTAGGTCCTAGTCTATCCTTTAAATTTAATATTAATGAGTTTATTTTATCAATTTTCCCGTTATGTATTAACTTATTAATTTCTTCTTCGAGTCTTTTTTCGTTTACTTTTACTAGTTTTTTATCATTTATAATTTTTTCAACATTGTCTACGTTCTTAAGCGCCATTTCTTCCATAACAACAAGTGCTCCTTCCTTTGTTATATTCTGAGAATTTACATTTTTTATTATATCTTTTATAATTTCTTGTTTTATTTCCATCCCGAATTTTCTTTTTATGTATTTCCAATTTTCAACGGCTATTTGTATTATTGTCAAGAAATCTGCTCCAATTTCATTATGTATTTTTATAGCTTCATCCAGCTTTCTTGCGGATATAAGCTGATCTAGCTGTTCTTCGGATATATTTAAAGAATTTCTAATAGAATCCGCAGTAAATTCTGAATATTTTTTGCCCTCATTTATTACATCATTCTCGATTTTTATTATAGGTAAATCCGTTTCCACGTACATCCTATCTTTTCCCCCCATAGGTCTAAGGAATTTAGTAGTATTGTCATCTTTCACCAGTCTAACCTCGGAAGGAACATCAGTTAAAAGGTTCTTTATTCTTTCTATTGCAGTTTCTATAACTTTTTCTTCATATCCTTTTGGACATATTGAAAACAAAAATGCATCTTTTTCGTCACAGTCAAGTTTTTGTGCTAATTCAGCTTTTATTTTATCATTTATTCCATATGCTGGCAATTCATCCGAATGAATTATGCCGCAGTTAAGTTTTATTTTTAAGTAATCGCTTATTTCGGCTCCGAAACGCTTTCCTTCACATAAATAACTACCAAGGACTCCTTTGAAGCCTTTTAATTTCATGCCAATTATCTCTTTACCTTCTTTTATGGCATTTATTGCCAAGTTTGAATCTGAGTGTGATAATATTTCTTTTACACTATATGCATCTTTGCTTAGGTTATCTATCAAATAAGAAAAGTTTTCTTTCATTTTTATTAGGTTTTTCTGTCTTTCGGCTTCGTTTAGTATAACCTTATCCATTTCTCTTATGTTTTGAAATCCTTTTAATTCTACTCTTTTTCCACCTTCTATTGATAAATTTACATCTTGTCTTATGGTACCTATACCACGTTTTACGCTGAAAAGGCGGGTAAACTTACCAAATTCCATAGCTATTTCTTTAGCTTCATTCTCGTCAGTTTCTATTATGCCCGTAGCTATCTCTATTAGAGGTATACCTATTCTATCAAGGAAATATACTGCTTTGTTTTCATCTTCGCTATCTTTTCTCGCAGAGTCTTCCTCGAGTGATATAGTATCGATTGTTATAGTTTTATCTTTGAATTTAAAAGCCCCATTTAACGCCAACACGGCTGTTCTTTGGAAACCTGTTGTATTTGATCCATCTGCTATAGTTTTTCTCATAAAAATAAGGTTTTTAAGTAAATAAGAATTAAGTGCATAAGACATTTCGACGCCTACAGAAAGAGCTTTATTATCAATTTCATGTGGTGGTTCTTCATCTATATCGACTAAACAATCAGTATCATCGAATAATTTGTATACTATAGTTTTCATTTTCTGTCCTTCAAATTCGGCGCTTGCGTCTATTTTTCCAGTCTCACCAAACGAAGGTCTTATGTATCTTTCTATCTCCTTAAAATCTTTGTTTTCTTTTATCTCAGATTCGCATCGACAAAATAACTTTCCCGAATCTATCTGTACATGCCATTCAAACCCGCATTTTATTTTCATAATAGAAATTCCTCTACTTTACTTCTGTTTTTTATCTCACCTGCCAAGTTGCTTGTCATTATATTTTTTATTTCTTCAATCTTTTTTGATTTGCCAAGAGCGAACATCATTTTTACAAATGCTGTTTCAGTAGTCATATCTCCAACGTATATTATGTTTTCAAATTTGGATATTTCTCTTAACGTGCTATAAACAAATTTATTAGTCGCGCCGTATATAGCTTGGGAAGTTATAGTTATAGGAATACCATTATTTTCTGCCTTTTTTAATGCAGATACAACCGTTTTATCATCAAGTGGAAGGTTTCCAAATCCAGTCCCAGATATAACTAAACCATGAATATTTTTTTCTGTATAATATTCTATTATGTCTCCTCCCATTGAAGGGTAGCCATATATTAATTTAACTTTTTGGTCTATTTTATCCGTTAATTTAGTTTCTTCTGCGCGTTTTATTCTTTCGCTTAAGATATCAGAAAATTTACCATTTGAGTATACTTTTGCCAATGGCGCTATATTTATAGGTCTAAAAGCATCTCTCCTCTCAGTATGCATTTTTCTTGCTTTATTACCACGTAATATATTATTATATTTATCATTTAGATTGGCATGCATACATATTACAGACTCGCCAGCATCAAAATCTCTTGCTGTTATAGCAGATAATAATAAGTTTGTAGAAGCATCAGTTGAACCTCTATCTGTACTTCTTTGAGAGCCCGTGAATACAACTGGTATAGAAAGAGGGTTAAGTAGAAAGGATATTGCCGAAGCAGCGAAATGCATAGTATCTGTACCGCTGGTTACAACTATACCCCTACTTCCTTTATTTATAGATGAATATGCAGCTTTTGCTATTTCTAACCAATCAGAGGGTAACATGTTCTCGGATAGTTTACTCATCAAGTTAAAGATCTCTATTTTACCTTGTTTGTTCAAATCAGGAGAAATCTTAAAGTAATAATCACTCTCCACGGAGGGAGATACTCCTCCCGTCTTATAATCTATTTTGGATGATATCGTGCCACCAGTTGTTATTATAGTTATGTCTGCTTTTTCTACAGTTTTGATTTTCTCTTCCTTTTTGGTTTCATCTTTTATTTCATTTTTTTCGATTATAGAAATAGAATTTATTTCCTTGTAAGGGAGTGCAATATCATATCCAGATTTAAGTTTTACAACTATAAGACCATTATCGGATTTTATGAATTCGCCGTGAAATTCCTGTCCGCTTATATCAATACTTATAAAATCACCAAATGTAAGATTTTCCGGAGTAATCTTTCGTTTATCCATTATAATATATGTGTATATATCACGTTTTAACTTTTTCCATCTATAGAAAGAATGTATACTTTATTACAATAAACTTTTTAAATGAACAATAACTATAAGTAGTGTTTAAATAAATAAAATAAATTTGAATGTTGGGGAACATTCAAACTTTAATCGTAACGTTGTAAGTTGGGTCACTTACTTGTTTTTCTTAATAAAATAATGCATGTCGGGAATATAAAGCTTTCGCTTTTGTTTCTAACATGAATGGAGGAATAAAATGGTAATGGATTTGCTTGTTGAAAGCGCACTAAAAGCTAGTAGGGAAAACAGTATGGATGAGCCATTATTTAACCAGGCTCTTATAAAAGTAATAGGAGTAGGTGGGGGAGGAAACAACATGGGCAATTGGCTCTTTAAGAAAGGAGTCAAAGGCGCAGAAGTAGTTCTCGCTAACACTGATCAGATACAATTAAATGCAAGAAACGGTGATAAAAAAATCCTTATAGGAAAAGAATTAACTAAAGGGCTTGGTGCAGGAGGTTTTCCTGAAAAAGGGAAAATGGCCGCAGAGGAGTCATCTAGGGATTTAAAAGATGCTCTTAGAGGTGCGGACCTTGTTTTTGTATGTGCAGGTATGGGCGGTGGAACAGGTACAGGAGCTGCACCAGTAATCGCTAAACTTGCAAAAGATATGGGTGCCATAGTAATAAGTACCGTAACAATGCCTTTTAAGACCGAAAGAAAAAGAGTGGAATCGGCTGAATCTGGTTTGGAACAGCTTAGAAACAATTCTGATACGGTTATCGTAATAGATAACAACAGACTTGTTAGCATGGCTGGTAATCTTCCAATCGACCAGGCATTTAATGTGGCAAATGAAGTAGTTGCTACTATGATAAAAGGTATAGTTGAGACTATATCAGATGCCAGTGCCCTTGTTCATCTTGACTTTGCAGATATAAAGGCAATAATGAATAAAGGAGGGGTATCAGTTATAGGAATAGGAGAGACAGATGCATCTGACTCTAGGGTAACGGAAGTTGTTAGAAGAGCTTTAAACAATCCTCTTCTTGACGTAAGTTACAAAGGAGCCAAAGGTGCGTTAATACACATTTCTGGTGGACCTGATCTTACTCTAGCAGAGGTAAATCAGATTGGTGAAATGGCAACTCAATCTTTGGACCCAGACGCAGTAGTCATATGGGGTGCAAAAGTTGATGAATCTCTATCTGGAAAACTTAGGGTTATGACGATAATAACCGGTGTAAGTTCGCCATACCTTTTGGGACCAGAAGAACTCAACACACTATCTAAAACTACTGGTGCTATAAACCAGGAGTTAGGGATAGAAATATTAAAGTAAATTTTTGGCCCGATTAGGGCCATTTTATATTTTCAAAAATTCCTCGAAAAATAAAACGGGGGGTTAAAAGCCCCCGTTCCCCCTCAATTTTTAATTTCGGCGTATAATCTTTCAAAATATTCAAGAGCTCTTTTTTCTTCGGACAAACCTCTTTTTGTAATAGAATAAACTTTTCTCTTGCCTTTTCTTTTTCCAATTATTAAACCAGCCTTGGATAATCTTTTTAGTGCTGGATATATTGTGCTAGCAACAGGCTTTTTACCTCTATATTTTTCTATTTTCTTTGCAAGTTCTTCTCCACACAAATCATTTTTCTTCAGCATGCTTAAAATCTGGAAAGAAAGCATACCTCTCATGTCACAACCAGTTTTTTTCATATTTTCTTATGAAATTATCATTTTTATATAATTAACTCTTTTAATTATTATGTATAATACAGGTAATTATCAAGATATATATACATTCTATAGAGACTTCGTCAATAAATCTAGGACAACACTTGAAACGATCTTAAAAGGATCTGACGACGATTACGTAAAATTTCTTAGAAAAAATTTGGAAATTTGCATAAAAAACTATAAGATTGTCAGAGATGTGGCAAATAAAATTGTGAGTATGAGAGATAACTCGGAACTTATAAAAAATTTAAAGATCGAGTACAAATACCACAATCAAGATATGATAGATTCCGCATTCAAAAAAGCAATATCTTATGCGGAGAGATTATATTACGGCTTAGGCGAAGATTTTATAAAAAACATGAATTTATCCAGTTCTTATAATGATATCTACGACGCAGAATGTGAATTGAATTCCATGCTGTCTGTTTTTATGTCAAATTACACAGAAATCCGTGATAAAAAGTACATTCCTACATTAACATTCTAATATAATCTGATACGAAGTTTGTATGTATACTTATAAAAAGTTTTGAATCAAGTGTAATGTTATTTTTTAAATTTATAATACAGAGTCTTCGAGATTAAACAAGGACTATTACAGTCTATTGCTTTATATCTTTAATATAGCTCTCTATAGCGTCGTCTATAAGCAAATAGTATAGCTTATTATAAACTGAATATAATGAACACTTCATGCAGTTTTTAAGGGATAATTGCGAAGAGATATTTAAACTAATTATTCATTTAAATTAGATATCGTATAAACGATATTTATAAATATATTGCAGAGATATATATTTTAATGTCGGAAAAATGGGTGGAAACGGAGTTCAAAGGAGATTATACCATTGACGGAGCAGGGGTACGGCTCAGAAGAATTTTCGGAGGACCACAAACTTACTTGTTAACGGATCCTTTTCTTTTATTAGATCATTTTGGCTCAGATAAACCAGAAGAGTATCTATCTGGTTTTCCATGGCACCCCCATAGGGGAATAGAAACGGTTACGTATCAGCTTGAAGGTAAAACAGAACATGAAGATAGTGAAGGTAATAAAGGAGTTATATTTCCCGGAGACGTGCAGTGGATGACAGCCGGCAGTGGTATATTTCATCAAGAGATGCCTAAACCAATCAATTTAAAAAATCCGAATGAAATGCTTTTAAATACTGGAATGCCTAATTCGGCAGTGGGTATTCAGTTATGGGTTAATATACCAAGAAAAATAAAGATGTCTAACCCGGTTTACAGATACATACTATCCAAACGTATACCGGCAGTAGAGAATGGTAAAGGGGCGTATATTAAGATCATATCCGGTCGTTTTTTAGCTGATTCCGGCGCCATTAAATCAACGGGAGAAACAGATGTAACATATTTGGATATAAGGATGAAGGAGGAATCAGATTTTTCAGTTGACATAACCGAAGGAAATACCTCCTTTTTGTATGTAATTTCAGGAAGCGGAGAAACCAGTGGTTCAAAGAAGATTGTTAGAGGGACAGCTTACCTATTTTCTCACTCCGGCTCTTCTGTGCACGTAAAAACATCTGATAGTACTATACGTTTCATACTCGTATCGGGCAAGCCATTGAGGGAAAGTATCGCATGGTATGGGCCAATAGTGATGAATACAAATGAGGAGCTGCAGGTGGCGTTCTCCGAGTTGGATAAAGGAAATTTCATAAAGAACAAAAAACCAATCTTCGAGGATGTTGATTAAATGTATAACATACTTTGATGGTTTAAACTGTCTTTATAGCCTAATCTTCTAAATTCGCTGAATATGTGTTTATTCTGCAATGGAAACCAATACTAAAAGTTATTTAACGATTTCAGCTGTGATAAATATATGAAGTTTTCTGCTGAAATTACTGACAGAAAGCGTTAAATTTAGTATAAACTTATTTTTTAAGTTTATAATGTGGAGTCTTCTCCCAAATCTGGTCTTTTTCAAACAGCTCTCGTTTTACAGCTCTAATGGCTGCGCCCCATTGCAGCACCCAATAAGCAGGCAGAGTTGCGCCTACCATTATGGAACTTAAAACGCTTCTAAGGGTTTTATCCGATGCTCTAAAATAACCCCTACCATGTAAATATGCGTAAGCACCTATGAAAGCACTGTTTACATATGTTGTAACTAATTCATAAAAAGGCATTGAGATATGAAGACCATAGATAGCCAGACTCGTTGCTGCGCCAAAAACATTTACCACTCCGATATACGGGCTGGCGCACATCATATAATTCATAAATTTATGCTTAAAATTCATGTCATATTTATGTAAATTTTCACTAGCTTCCAATTTGCCTCTATCCCATCTAGTTCTTTGTCTTATCCAACTCTTTAAATTTGGGGTGGTTTGCTCATCCGTAACTACATCCATTAATTTTATTTTATGTTTACTATTGTATAATCTGAGTCCTAATTCGAAATCTTCTGCAAGGCTGTAAGCATTCCATCCCATATCTTTTATAATGGCTTTTTTGAAAAAGTTAGTAGTGCCGCCGAGTGGCACAGGATATCCATTATTTGCAAACGCTGGGAGCGTTATCTGATACCAGGTCTCATATTCCGCTCTTGATTGCATGTTCATCCAGCTGCTTTTATTATAGTTAAGTCTGAGTTTACCTTGGACGGCATCGTAATTATTGTTTTTGATCTCGTTGTTTACATAAGTGAAAAGGTTTTTGTTTATTATGTCCTCAGCGTCTAACACCCCTATTATATCACCTTTCGCACGAGAAAGTGCCTGCGTAAGTGCTCTTGGTTTTCCCTTTGGAACGTCATCGTTTTTCACTCTAAATACGTGGACATTTTTATATTTTTTGGATAATTTACTTGCAATTATAGAAGTATCTTTATCATCCTTTTCCGTTAATAGTAGCAATTCTAATTTGCTTTTTGGGTAATTCGATTCTTCTATTTTTGAAACTGTATCTTCTAATACTTCGCTTTCCTTGTAAGCAGGAAGCAGGATGGAGATACTCATCTTATTTTTTGTTTTTTCTTCTGGGTCCGTTTCTGTTTTATCGCGTTTCCATGACAGAATAGGTAAAATATTATAACCATTTAACGCAAGCCAAGCAGAATTAAGAAGGGTGAATCCTCCCAAAAGCAGGTCATCCAACATAAATAAATAACTCCATGACTAGTACCTATATTATATAGTAGTATAAATACTTTTTTTGAAAAGGTTCGATATAATCTATGCAATCTTGAAATGGAATGTTAATATAATTAATTTATTTATAATAAGAACATTAGATATATTATTAGGCCAATTAAAAAAGACTGGGCAATACTAACAAGTATGGTTCTAGAACTCCTTATAGTCATAAAAAAGATAAGAGACTTATAAGATTTGCAAAAAAATAATGTGAAAGTATAATATATGGACGATATAATCTATGGGTTAATACCAAATGTTACAATGGGAAATACTAGAGGAAATTTTTATTTATTTTTTTCACATTCTGCAATATTTGTTGTAGAAGACAGAAACGTTGATGCCATAATGTCGGAATCTTCCGTAGGTATGTGGCCAGCAAGTGGTGCAGTTATAGATTCAATACAACCTTCAGTGTCTTTGAGAAACTTTAAAGATAAACATAAAAATCAAAAATTCTCACTTATAAATGAAAGTATCTTATTTAGTCTTTCTTACGTAAATATACTCTATTCTGATTTAAGTTCGGTGGTGTTTAAAAAATTCGACAGTGAGACGATGTCCTTAGTGTTTAAATCCAATCAGAAAATTACAGAATTTACAACCGATTATATAGACTCCTCCCTTTTTAGTGAATATAAAGAGATGCTTACAACTATCTTTAAGGATAAGTTAGTAATAGTCAATAGTAAATAGCCTAAACTGGAAAATATAAGCTTTGCATAATATAAATCCTGCCAAAAATGCAATGCTAATATAATCCAATCGGATATAAATTAAAAATGGGCCCAGGGAGGTTCGAACTCCCGGCCTTCTGCGTGTAAGGCAGACGTCATAACCACTAGACCATAGGCCCATTACTCTTATTACAGATAATAATAAAATTATCTTAATTTATAAGTATTTAACTGAAATTTGTGATAGAATAGTATACAATGCAAATTTGCATAATTGGTTTGTGATTATATGGTAAAATTAGCAGCTATAGTATCTGATTTTGATGATACACTTTTTTTCAGTAAAAAGGCTATTTCTTATGCAGCAAACGAATTATATAAAATTACAAAAGAAAATAAAAACACAAGTATTAATAATTTTGATATAAAAAAGCTTGAATTAATCATGGCAGAAGGTAAGGTACCACATGGTTTCGATAAATCATTTAAAAATGAGCTATATACTCTGGCGTATACTAAATATTCCAACATGCTTATTCCCAATACTTCAATTATAAAATATATAAAAGAGGTTTCTAATAAAGATCTAGATTTAATTATACTTAGTGCTAGAGGCGAAGAATTTAGAGATAAAACCGAGGAGGCTCTCATTTCAAATGGATTAAAAGCGGAAAAGGTAATACTTCCAAATAATCATGATCTAAGTGATGAACATTGGAAATATCTGAAACTAAAGGAATTAGTAAAAGATTATAGTCACATAATCTTGTTTGAAGACAAAGAAGAGAATATAAAGTATATCTCAAGCAGACTCGGTAATGAAATAATCGAGTTTTATCTAGTAGAAGGAAATACACTTAAGCGTATGCAATAAAAAAGAATCCAAACCTTTTTATTATAGGTACAATTAATGATTTGTTATATGGGCTCGTAGCTTAACTCGGTAGAGCATCCGGCTCTTAACCGGATTGTTGCGGGTTCAAATCCCGTCGAGCCCAAAGTTTCTAGTTTTAAGTATATACTTGTAAAAGACTAAAAGCATATTAATCTCAATTAACATATGTCTTAATATGCAGTCATTTCAAAATTTTTTTAGTAGGCATGCAAAAGAATATGCAAGCAGCGAGAATCGTATAAAAGCTAAAGACTTAGATTTGTTGGTAGCTATGTTAAATCCAAAAAATACAGAAAAAGCTCTTGATTTAGGCACTGGCCCTGGTTTTGTCGCTTTTAGGATGGCTGAAAAAGTTTCAATTTCTGTAGGTCTTGATTTTACAGAAAATATGTTGGATATAGCCGCCAGAAAAGCATTGTCCGTAAGCAATACAGTGTTTGTGAAAGGAGACGCAACCTCCATTCCATTTCCCGATGAAACATTTGATATAGTTACATGTAGACGTGCTGCACACCATATAAAAAACAAAGAAAAATTGATAAAAGAGGTAAGACGGGTCTTGAAAAAAGATGGTAAATTTGGTTTGACAGACAATTTAAAACCAATAGGCGATAAACTTGGTATAATGAATAAAATGGAAATAGCAAGAGATTCTACTTACATGGGGGCTATATCTCTTAATCAGTGGTTTAAATTATTCAAGGAAAATGCCTTCAGGGTAGATGACTTTACTACATTCGATATAAGAGAAACCTTTGATTCGTGGTTGTCTCCCGTAAGTAAGAACAGCCCAGGAGGAAAAAAGGCCAGAGTAATACTAAATAATAATCTAAATTACTTCAAAGAAATATTCGGATATAAAAAAGATATGGATTCTTTTAATAAAACTAGATTCATTATAGTAGCTCGCAAATGAAAAATATTAATGGTTATATACTTGTAATATTTACAAAATAAATTATGATATCGGTTTTTTTATCTGCCTCAGTGTTATCAGATGATCAGCTTAAAGAATTCATTTCAAAGAAATTAGACCTCATAAATAACGTACAAGTATGTTTAGGTAGGAATGGAGACATAATACTGATACCTACCGATTTTCCAAGATCTATATTATCTGTTTTGTACGCTTTTTCGGTTGCAGATTATGTGTTATTTTATGTAGGTAGCGAGATAAACTCTTTATCTGCAGAACTTGCACTTTGTGTAGAGAATTCGAATATAAACGAAGGTTACTGTGTAATAAATGATTATTCAGATATAAATTCATTTGATAAGTTCTTCTTAAATTACAGGATTGGAAGGTTCAAAAAGGTAAAAACCTCGCAGGAAATAAACTACAAAAAAGAAGTGGAAAAATCCGGCTTAAAATATGTATCAATAGATAAGCATTTTATAGTTAAAGGTATAGGTTCCGTTATAATAGGCTTTGTTATTGGAGATACGGTGTCTAAAGGCGATAGGCTATTTTTGCTCCCATCTTTAAAGCAATGCAGCGTAAAAAGTATACAGATAATGGATGTGGATAGTACATCCGCAGAAAAAGGATCTCACGTAGGTTTATCACTAAATAATATATCCGAATCGGATCTTTCCTCAAATTATGCAGTTTCATCCTCAAATTCGGTTTATAGTGAATTTACAGTTGCATTAAAGGTATCAGATTTCTATAAAGAAGACATGTTTGCAAAACAGTTGTCTTGTGCTGTATTTGGGGAGACTTTCAGCGTAAATCTTGTAAAAGACGATGATAAAGTAAAAATAAAGTTCAATAGACCAGTGCCAAAATTAAGTGGAAGGTATTTACTTTTAGATCCTAGTTTATCTATAGGACGGAACAGAGTCGTGGGAAGTTTCGAGATAGCCTAAAATATATCCGGTATTGTGTCAAGTTTCTTATAATAATCAAATGCATTTTTTATGCCATCTTCTGCTTTTATCTTTGCTGAGAAGCCAAGCTGTTCCTTACTTTTAGTTGTATCTGCATGTACAATATCCACGTAATTCTTAAGAGGATTATCAATGTTCTTCCTTTTTATTTTTTTACCTATTACAGTTTCTATTTTATCCATTATTTCATTAAAAGAGTACGATTTTCCAGTGCCTACATTAAATACTCCAGTAATATTGCTTTTCGCTGCTATAAGATTAGCATCTACCACATCGTTAATATTTGTAAGATCTCTTTTCTGTGAGCCATCACCGTATATTACAACTTCTTTGTCTAAAAGACCTTTCCAGATTATCTGTGAGACCATATTTGCAAATTCTTTTTTACTTTCTTCTCTGTCACCATATACACTAAAGTATCTAAGTGCGCAATATCTGAGGCCATACATTTGATTGAAAAGCTCCGCAAGTCTTTCCATAGAATATCTTGCTTCAGTGTAAAAATCTTTTACCTTGGGTTGCATACTCTCAGTGTGTGGCGGAGGATAGCCGTTGTATATAGAAGAGCTGGAAGCAAATACAAGTTTACAGTCATTTTTAACGCAGTATCCCATAACAGCCATAAATTCCTGTATGGCTTTCCATACAAGGGAATTGTCCTTCCTGTACATTGGTGTAGATGAATATATCCCTTCATGGAATACCACGTCAACTTTTTCCATTTCGCTTATGTATGAAGAATTAACGTTCAAGAATTTTATTTTATCGGATATACTTCTAAAATTGTTCTTGTCACCAGTATTAAGTATATCTAAAATAGAAACTTCATAGCCTTCATTTACAAGTCTCTCGGCTATA
>DARG01000001.1 GCA_002503215.1 Candidatus Parvarchaeota archaeon UBA446 | reverse complement strand
TAGATGCCGCCATCAGTCCTTTTCCAAGAGGAGTTGATGCATAACTGAACGCTGAAATTGCAGTTATTATCGTAAGAGCAACACCAATTATTGATATGTCATAACCGTCTAAGAAAGTACCTGCTACAGACAAAAGAGTTATCCTAAGATGTGTACTAGAAGTCTTTGCATTATCTAATGCAGCAAAAGAACCGGCTTTACCAACATGCTCTTTTTTCTGCATGAAATTGTTATAGAAATAAATATATTTAAAGCTTTAAAACATGTCATATATATAGTATTTTAAAATTTATTTACAATTTGTTTTTGATACAAACTAAAAATCTTTATTCCTGTTTTGGTTTTGAATTGTAAACAAAATACTATAGAAATTTATGTTTATCCTTGAAATAATTCATAAATTTAGCAATTCAAATTATTTTTATACGTGGGCAGGAAAGGCATAAAAACGAGGCATACAATACAATTATATGGAGCAACAAGGAGACCTTGCTAGAAATGTAGTCGAGTTAAGAGAATCTATAAAGATTTTTGATCAGAGGATAGCACAACTTAAAGATACTATAAAGATGGTTGACCAAAACAACCTAGAAAAATATAAAGAAATAAAGATAGCGATACAAAATATAAACAGTGAGATTTCAAACAGCAAAACAAAAATATTTGAGTTGGAAGATGCGATAAACAGGATAGAAAGACAGGCAGATAATTTTGCAAAAATACAGGATGTAAAAGTTATAGAAAAATACCTGAGCTTCGTTGATCCTTCAAGGTTTTTAAATAAAGAAGACGTTATTAAGATTGTAAACGACTACATGAATAGTAGGAAGTGGACCTAAATATGAACCTAATGAATGCATTTAAGAAAAAAGATGAAGACGTTCCTGACGTAAGCAGTATGCTTTCAAATGGTATGAGCCAGCAAGACATAATAGACAGTCTAAGGCAGCAAGGTTATGACAGTACAACAATAAAAAATGCATTGGTAAACGCACTTAAGACTCAGCATGCAAAGCCGAACCAACAGCCACAAGATATTCCACACGAAACTGAGAGTATGCAACCACAAATGACACAACCGGTTCTACAGCAGCCTGTCCAGCAGAACAATGATTCAAGGCCACAAAACATGAACGGATCAAATATGGAGAGTATACAGCAGATACTTGAACAGATTATAGAAGAAAAATGGAAAAACTCGGCGACTGAGCTTAATTCATTGAGATCCAGCTTAAACATAAATGAAAACTCCATAGAAATGATAAAAGATCAAATAGAAAAATTGGACCAGAGAATAGATAACATACAGAATACTATGATCGGAAAAACCGAAGAATACAACAAAACTATATCTGATGTAAACGTAGAATTGCAGGCATTTGAAAAAGTCATTGATAGACTTGTCCCTGCAATAAGTGACAGTATAAAAGAATTAAGGGATCTTATCGATGGATTAAAGCCGCAAAAGAAAGATTCGATTTAAAAGTTTAAATACAAGTTATATTCTCTTATTTTTTTGTGGAAACTAAGCTAGATTTCAAAAAATTTAAAAACCTTGATGATTTAGTTAGAGAAGATTACCTTAACGGTATTAGCAATTACAATTATAGTGTCATAGCAGATACCGCTGGATTACTTACTGAAAGTTCCAAGACCGTAAAACTGGGCCCTTTTGGTAATACGCTGCTTGTAAAAAAGGAAACGATTGAAAAAAGAAAAGAAGGTGTGTTTGATTTCTTAAAAGGACTAAAATATGATTCGCTTTTGCATCTAAATAATCTCATGCCTTTAAAGCTATATATTTTCGATGACGAAGAATATGATATACATTCTATTTCACATGAATACGCGAATAATAAGCTCGATTACACACTTAAAAAAAGAGAACTTAAAGAAGAAGAGATAGAAGAGTTAGAAAGGCTAAGCATGCAGGCAGAACCTATGAAAGAAGAAAGAGAGGCCAGTGCTAAAGAACTCTACAAATTAGCAAAACTAAATTCTTTGCTTTATGAAATAAAAAACAGCTCTAATATAGTATACAATGATGAAAACCAGGAAAACCCTCTCCTTGTCTATCTAGTAGATGGAACCAAGAAATTTGGAAATAAGCCAATAATGGATTTTGATAGAAAAAAACTACACGATATTTATAAAAGCCTTGGAAGCGGTAGGCTATTTGTAAAAAAGAATGAAAATGAGATATACTCACTTGAACTTAAAAACGAAAAAGCCGAGTTTAAGAAACACGAAGGAAAAAACGACGAAGACAGTATAATAATGAATATTTTAAAAGAAAAAAATTACACGGACATGTATGAATAAAGGTAAGAAATTGCAGGACTTAGTAGAATCAAACCCAGAAATAGGATATGATGAGAAATTATCCTATGTAATGGACCTTTCGGTTAACATAAAGAAAAAGTCTAGGATAGTAAATGAGGATGGGTTCGGCATAGCAAGTTATTACGTATGCATTTCCGATAAAGAAGGCTTTTCTAAAAAGATAGATTCACTTGATCAAGACCAGAAAGAAGCACTTTATGTGGGGATAAGACGTCCTTTGCTATTGATAGAAAACAATAAAACGGTAATCTTTGAACAAGATCCTGATCATGTAAACCCTATGTACACTACTAGAGAGATAACGCTTCCAAATAAAAAGTTAATGGATATTAAAGGAATGTATAATAAAGGAGCGAAACCTGATATCAAGGAAGATAAAAAATATTCAACTATGTATAAGTTATCATCGAAAATAAAGAGAGAGGGTATAAAAATCATAATGAAAGAAGAAAACTTAAATTTCTATCTTACAGAGCTAAGTAACCTAAAAGAAAATGGGAGTAAGATAATAAAGTATATATCTAATTTAAATAAAGACGATTTTGAAACTCTATCTTACATAATAGGGCCATTCTATATAATAGATACTAAGAAGAAGATAGGATATTCTATGGAGATGCCAAATAAAGATAACGATGAAGGCATTCCACATTTTAAAGTCTCTGATAGCAATGAATATGATGCTTTTTACAACATATTAGAAACGGTAAAAAAAGTTCCTAGTAAAATAGTTACAATAGAAGACAAACAAGAAAATGAAGAATACAAGCCATCTGGGACGGCGCCTTCTGATCTTTACAGATAGTACTAAGGAGTAAGCCTTTCAGGCGTTCTAGGAAGCAATGTGGCCTCGGCTACGTTTTCTAAATTAAGCATTTGTTTTACTATTCTTTCCAATCCTGTACCGGAACCTCCATGTGGCGGCACACCGTAACGGAAAAAATCAGTATAAAACTTGAACTTTTCCGGGTCTAAACCTTTTTCTTCCAACTGACTTACAAGTACGCTGTATCTGTGTTCACGCTGCGCAAGTGTAGTTATCTCCAGCCCTTTGTAGATTAAATCGGCCCTATTTGTAACGCTTTTATCGTTTTCTTTTTTCATGTGATAAAACTGTGCTATGGACCATGCAAATTCCGTAAGGAAGAAAAAGTCGCTGCCATATTTTTCTTTTACATACTTTCCGAGTATCCTTTCTCCTTCCGGATCGATATCTCCATCTTCTTTTAGTTTATTTCCGTATTTTTCCAGTATGCCCGCAGCCTCTTTCATTGTTATCCTTGGAAAAGGAATTACAGGATCCTCAAGTTTAACTCCATGAACTTCTAAATCTTTGGCATTCTTGCTTTTTACTTCTTTGTATATTGCTAGCATAAGCTGTTCCATTACCGACATTATTTCTTCATAGGAATTTATAAAGCTCATTTCCATATCAACGCTTGTGTACTCTGTAAGATGCCTAGAGGTATGGTGTGGCTCTGCCCTAAAAACCGGTCCTATCTCAAACACTCTTTCAAATCCAGCGGCCATCATCATCTGTTTATAGAACTGAGGTGACTGGGCTAGAAAAGCTGTCTTATCAAAATATAAAACCTGAAAAACGTTTGCTCCTCCCTCTGTGGCTTGAGATATTATCTTTGATGAATGTATCTGATAGAAGTTGTTTTCTTCGAAGAACTTTGTTATGGCACCGCTAACCGTACTCTGTACCCTGAATGTAGCTGCGACTTTCGGCTTTCTAAGACTGAGAAATCTAAAATCCAAATCTTTGTCGAGAGATGATTCTACTTTATCACTAAGATTTAAAGGGACAGGCTGCTCTGCCACAGTTATAAGTTCCAACGAGTCTGGTATTATCTCATATCCGTTTATTGCTTTGGCATTGTCCTTTCTTGTACCATTTACTTCTATAACTGATTCGGCTTTTATTTCGGGAATCATCTCGAATAGCTTTTCATTTGACTTCTTCGAAACCGTCACTTGATATTTGCCGTTTATATCTCTGACAGTTATAAATGCTAGACCTCCAAGGTTTCTTACATTCTCTGCCCAACCTATCACTTTTATACTGCCGTTTTCATTTTTTATCATAAAAATAATTTCAGTCTTAAACTTGTATAAGATTCATTTACTCACTCTGATTATTTAACATGTGCGTATTTATATTTTTTAGCGCATTCCTTCATAAAAATATCTATGGACTAAATCAATTAAAAGAATTGAAATATTAGTATTACACGTTTATTTAAAGTATTTATATAAGTAGTGATATATGTAATGATATGGAAAACGAAATGAACAACGAAAATGAATTTGGGCGCAGAGCCGGATGTGGTTGCGGATGTCAAGGACATTCTAGGCACATGCATGGAATGAACCAAAGGTTCTATGAAAATGACTCCGATGATACTTTGAGGCCGTTGCATAAAGAAAAGCTTGTAGAAAAGCTTAAGTTATACAAAGAAGACCTTGAGGCACAAGTGGATTTCATAAACACGCGCATAAACGACCTAGAAAACGGCGGTAAAACCCAAAAGAAAGAAACGGAATAAAATGCCAAGAAATTATTGCCGATGCGGCCCTTTTAGAATAGAAGTTATTCCAAAAGGGCTGCTTAAGCCTTTGATACTAAAACTGCTTTCAAACAGGCCTATGCATGGCTTTGAATTAATGGAGCAGATCTTTGAAAAGACAGACGGCATGTGGAGACCGGGGCCTGCTGCAATATATCCTGCTTTGCAATGGCTTGAGGAAAAAGGATATATAAAATCAATGGAAGAAAACAACGGTTCAGAAAAAAGCCGTAAGCCGTATTCAATAACTCAAAAAGGCATTGATGCTGTATCAGAGTATGACAAAGCAATCAAAGATATGCATAATAGAATGCAGAAATTCACTTCGATATGGCTAAGAAAATAATAAACTAAGTTTATTTTATACCTCCCTTGATGATAAAATCTTAAAAATAAGTAGCTAAAACAAATTCGATAAAGAGGTAGCAATTTTTTTAGTTATAGCGTAGCTAACTAGTGGGAGAAACAAAAGTTATAGACGACAAACTTGCGTTGTTTCCATTTCCACTGTAATCATCTGGATTTCCGTCTAAGGGAAACCAGGCCACTAAGTTATTAAGACTAACGGGATGCGCTTCTATATACCCATTAAATAATTCGGCTATTTGATTCTGTGATAATGTAGTGTTATATATCTGTATATCTGCCACAACTCCATTCATTTGATTTGAACCTAATTCAGTAGCAGGTGTGGAATACATTGCAGGAGTACTCATAGTCCATGAACTATTATCACAGTGTGTATCAACACATGAGGCTATCCAGCCATTTCCAGGTGCGTTGTATTTGAATACTCCTGTTATTAATACCCACTTATTATAAGGGACATATTGAAAAGGAGATCCTTGTCCTCCTGCGCCGGGTCCACAGCTAGAATTCCATTCTAATAAATCTACCTCATAACCAGTAGCATTATCTGGGATTTGCTGTAAACCGGAAGTACAACCTTGATCTGTTTGGAATAAATCATTACAAGGATAACCACACCTGCCATAAGCATGATCCATATTGACCCACATAGTTAAGGTGTAAGCATGACCTCCATTCCATATTGTTGCGGTGCTAGAAGTACCAGGCACTTGTATATTGCTTGAATTTGTGAAATTTGCAACTAAAGACTGAGAGGGCGAATTTATTCCTGCGATAGTTCCTGTTGAAAATAATGTGACTTTACCCGCTGGAGTATATACTGTATAACTTAGATTACCATTGACTGCAAAATGTGCTCCTGAAGATACCCCTGAGGAATAGCAGTTAACCTTTGCAAGAGGAGAAACAACTGTAAATGTACTACCTGATGTTACTGTACCATTTAAAGGGATAGTTATAGGAAAAGAACTTGAACTAAATCCAGTTGGAGAACTTAGAGTTAAACTATTTAAAGTAGCTGTTGTTGCCCCGTTTGGCAGTCCTCCTACTATGAATGCGATTTTTAAGGCAAGGCTATTACATATGGCTGAACTAGCTACAAACGGACTGAAACCACTGCTGGTTGCAGTTACACTTGAAGATGGATTAAAGATACCCATGCTGTAGAGAATTACTGCTACTATTACTATGATTAATATTGCCCAGCCATAGGTCATCATATATTCCAGAGCTGACTGTGCTTTCTTTGAAAGAGGATTATACATATAATATTTAAAGAAACTTTTAATTTTAAGCTTTATTTTACCGGACTTTTACAAAATTATCCAAACATACATTTAATGTCCGGTAATTAACCTTCTCTTAATAAAAAAATAGTTTCTAAGTTTTAACCTAAATAAGTTCGGAGCTTAAACCACAAAAAGTTAAATCTTAGGTTCGTTATAATAAGCTGTGGAAGAGACTTTGGAAGGTGCACGGTTACATACTGCAGAGCATTTGTTTGCTAGAGCCTTACAGGATCAGAAGCTGGATATACACGTAAGAAAAGCTGATACCTACAATGTAGATAACATCGGAAAGGCGTACATAAAGGAAATTATACCATTTGAAAACATAAAAACTGCAGAAATAACGGTAAACCAAAATATATCTGTAGGACTTGAGATCAAGGAGAAAAATTTTGCTAACATAAGCGAAGCGGTAAAAGAAAATCCTAAGCTTAGATTTAATGCGGACCGGCTAGATGGAAAGCAAACTATAAGAGTAATAAGCATAGGAGACTATGATTTCTCCGCATGCAAACACATGCATGTTAATAACACAAACGAGATAGTAGCGTTTTCTGTTACTAGAGTATCTTACCTTGGAGGAGAAACGGAGGTTGAATTTCTTGCAGGTGAGAACGCAATAAGGTTTATGATAAATACCAAAAATGCTCTGCTAGACGTTGCAATGAAGAATCACTTTATAGCTGAAAAAGTAAATGAGTACATTGATAACCAGATTAAACAGATAAGCTCACTGGAAAAAGAGGAAAAAACGATGCTTGCTTACATCCTAGAAATGACGGATGATGTAATAGAGCTTAAGGATATAAAACTTTCTGCGTTCTACGGAGAAATAAATGGAATACTACGTAAAAAACCGGAAAAATCTATTGCTTTGACAAACTACAAACAACTAATAATCATGAAAGGCGGTAATTCTAATAAAGATTTTATCACGCTTGGAGATAAACTTAAAAAAGAAGGTTTTACAGGAAATATCAGCGAAACGGCTATAAATGGAAAAGCTGATGAAAAGATAATAGATATACTTAAGAAAGAATGGAAGAGCTAGAAGCGATAGCTAACGAAATAAAAAGATGCACACTATGTGACTTGTGTAATAAGAGAAACAATGCCGTTCCAGGAGAAGGCTATGATAAAGCAAGAATCGTATTGCTTGGAGAGGCCCCTGGAAAAAATGAGGATCTTCAGGGAAGGCCTTTTATAGGTATGTCCGGAAGATTCCTTACTAAATATTTGGAGAAGGTCGGTATTAAAAGAGAAGCGGTATTTATAACGAATGCCGTAAAATGTCGCCCGCCAAACAACAGGAAACCTACTTTACATGAAATAGAAACATGCCGACCATATTTATTGAGACAGCTTAATACAATAAACCCGTCAATTATATTAGCTTTTGGAACGTCTGCTGCTGCATCATTGGGTTTAAAATTCAAACATCTTAGTGAAGTGAGAGGCAGAAAAATAAACATAAAACTCGATGATAAAACCTTCGATTGCTTCGTGACTTTTCACCCTTCTTTTCCTATGCGCTTCCCACATGCAAGAGAACAGTTCTTAAAAGACATTAAAACCTGCCTAAATATTTATAAAAATTTACCTACAACGTAATAGTAAAGTATTTATATAACATTTATCCATATTATGATATGAAATCAGCACATAACAGCACAAATCAAAAACAACCTACGGCTAATCAGCAAGCCTTGAATGTAGGTGCAGAGCAACAAAGCCAGAAGTCTCTTGATGATTTATTGAAAGATAATGGACAGTTTTATAATTCTCTTAAAGGGCTGGTTACGAATATAAAGGAATTTGAAAGCAACAAATATACCGATCTATCAAGATTAGCACATGAATTCTCGATAAATTACAGTAATTATATAAACCAGTCACCTTTGGCAAAGGACCCTAAAAGTGTTATTTTCGCAGGAGGACTTGATGCCATGCTTAACGGCACCGATAATACTGAACAAAAAAAGAAATATATACAACAGGTTATAGATTACCTTTCTGCCCCGCTTTCATTGGAATACAATAAAATATCCAAGCTTCTAAAACCAAGTGATTACGGTAATATGGTAAAAAGAGCGGCAACTGACCCAATGATAATGTTTAATCCTTTTGCTCAAAATATGAATCAACAGTTAAGTAACGATGATTCTTTTGATGCTGGATTAAAATTCAACCAGTTAACAAAAGATATAAAAACTGACCTTGAAAAGGATGACTACTCTAAACTAGGAGAATACTTTGAAAGGATACCTTATAATAAACAGGCCTTTAAAGAGGCCGGATTAACTCCAGAACAAACGGAGAAAATGATGACTTCACAAAATGAACTTTTCAAGAAAATGGTAAATGGATTAAGAAATGAAAATAAAAAACAGCTTATGGGTTATATGTATAGAATGGCTCTTTCGGAAGGTGCTAGAAACCTATCTAAAGGAAATGAAAATACTGCTATGAGTGCATTAACTTCTGCTAACCCAGATCCAACAAGTATGCTTTACCTTGCATTAAATAAAGGAGGATATAATAGTGATCCAAATGGCATTGCCGCTGGTATGAACATGCCAAACGACGCTGACATGTCTAATATGGCATATAGTATGGGAGGTCAAATATGAAAGTAGTAGGATTTGTTTCGGGAGAAGGATATAAAAGTATAATAAGTGATACCGGTGAGATAAAAAGGACATTTAATTACAATGAATGGAATAACCACAGAAACTATAATATTTCCGGATTTACAAACTCACTGCAGAGAGAGATGGGTACTGGTAATATTGCGGATTTAATGGCTTACAATCAAGTCGCAAAAGTACAGGTTGCGGCTGAGATGCCTGGTGCTAAGATAGTAGGTATGGAAGACAATCTTTCAGAACAGAGAAGACTTAGCCAAGAGGAACAGGAAGGATTAGAGCCAAGTACAAAATTAGGTCCTTTCAAGTTACTAAGATATGAGATAGTAAATGCGGGGTCACTTAAAGTTACTGGCAAAGATGGAAACCCAAGCGTTGAAAAGCTGTACAGGCTTAAGATAGAATACGGGTATAGGCTTATAGATAAAAAAATAGGTTACCATGATAAAATGCATGAACTTGCACTTGGCCTTATAGAAAGCGCTAGACACCGTATGATGCATCTAGGGGATTTGGATAGAAGATGGTTTAATGATAGGATATACGCGAATGATTTCCAGATGGAATTGCTTTCACCTTACAGATGGGGAGCGGATTATGATTATAGAAAAACGGATCTAAGAGACGACAGCGTGAAATATAGAAAAGGACCTGGAACTAAGCTTTTGAATGCACTTTTAGGAGTTCCCGGAGGACTTATACTTGGTCCAAGAATAAGCGTGATATCAACAAAACCTATGACAAAAGATAGGGTCGAAAACTTAATGGCGATACTTGGTGAAACAGCACCTCTAAAAGGAGCGGAGGATATGCAAAATAACTGATATGACAAGAAAAAATCTGGAAAAGCTTGTAAATGAAGGATCTAGTACTGTTTACTTCAGTATAAACCCTTCTGTTCCAAGCAACGAGCTTTGGACTAAAGGAAACGGACTTGAAAGAGCCATAGGAACCAAGGAAATTAGAGATGCTGTTACCATCATAGGAATAAGAAAAGATAAAAAAGATCGTGAAAGTTACTTTACGCATGGTGTCTATGAGATTATGCCTTTCGATGAAAATGGAGTTAACTCAATAGATAAAGAAGAAGATAAGAAAAAATACAAAGAAGTATATGATAGTATGATACCTGGTGTAGCATATATGAACCCTTCTTCATTTGGTATAACTCCTGATGATTTTAATAAAATGGATAGAGACACTGGCCCCGTAAAAAATGGAAACAGAGAATTTTTGGGAGTAATCAATCTGGATTACCTTGTTGGTTTAGACAGAGGGAAGATAAATCAATACTTTATAAATGGTGCTTATCTTAATATGAAACCTACAAATCAAAATGGCAAATACGTACAACCTACTGGAAAATACAGCGTAATGAAGAATGTAGGTAGGGGCGCAGGACTTATTTCCAGGAGCATAACCGATAAAATAGCCGAAAGAAACGGCTTCCCGAAGCCTATGCCTGGTGAAATAGTCATAGGTATAGGCTATTTTGAAGACAGACTCTTAAGTTATAAGAAGCTTGAGCCATATGCATTTCCATTGGTAGTGTCTGCAGAAGGAGATAAGATGCAAGTACCTACTGATGCAATTAATAGCATGTATTTTGAAGTCATATTAGGATTTGATAGAAGCACAGGTAAAAAACTTATAGCTTAGGATTAGTAATATTCCTGCATTAAACTGATAATGAATAGAGAGATTATTGCAACGAATTGCATTTTATGTTTATAGTAAACTTTATGCATTATCATCAAGCTTGAAATAAAGTTAAAAACTGCGAATGATTATTAGTAAGGTGGAACAATTCTCCTTGCCAGATTACAGTAGAGGAATATGCAACATCATAAACGATGAACTGTCTGTTTTCGGCATAGAACAAAAGGGAAAGAGTTTAGGACTAGATCTGAAGAAAAATAGGAAAACCACACTTGTATTTATTGATGGATTTGGATGGAACCTGTATTCTAGGTCCAAAAATTTTAAAAATATAAATAGCAGCAAGATAAGCAGTATATTTCCTTCCAGCACTGACTCTGCTTCTATCTCTCTTGTGTCGGGGTTAAGTCCAGGTACACATGGGATAGTGGGGTATAAGGCATTTGTAAAGTCTACAGGTGCAATAATAAAACCGCTTGAAAACACATACGCATCTGCATTCCACGGCAACAATCTTCTAAGCGGTATCGGAAGATTAAATCAAATGTTAAAGATAGATACCATATTCAACGCTCTATCTAGAAAAAAGATAAAAAGCGTCGTTATAACTCCGAATTTTACTGCGGGTTCTTCGTTTAGTTCTCTAATATTCGATGGAGCAAATGAAGTTATAGGATATGAAAACATTTGGGATGCATTCCATATCTACAGAAAAGCTATCGAAAACGATTCCATAAAATTTATACATTTTTATATTCCTCATGTAGACACCATAGAACACATCCATGGATATGAAAGTAAGGAAGCCTTAGAAGCAGCTGAGTATATAATAAAAAAAATAGCGGAAATAAACGAAAACAAAAAAACTAATACTATAATAACTGCAGACCATGGCCATAAAATGGTCGATGACATAATAGACCTAAGTAAAAACAAGAAATTGATCAGAAAACTCGATATACCCCCATATGGAGATTCGCGTGCGCCGCTTTTTAGATCCAGATATGATATAAGAAGCGAACTTAGTCAATATAGTATGAAAATCTTTGGTAAAAACGAAAGAGAGATTCTGCTTGGCCCAATAGGTAAAGATATGGAAGACAGTTTACCTGATTATATGGGGGCTGCTATGGATTCTGTAGGATTTACATTCAATTACAAGCTAAAAAAGAAAAAAGGCGAAAAGTGGTATGGGGAACCTGCATCAAATCATGGAGGATTATCGCCAGATGAGATGGAAGTACCTGTATTGACACTTCCTTAATCCTTTTTGTCTCTGATTTCCAAGTTATAATCATCTGACAGTCTACTATTTTCTATTATAGTTGGAGAACCATCTATAGGCGATTCAAAACTCTTCGTCTTTGGAAAAAGTATAAAATCCCTTATACTTTGTGCTCCTTTTAACAGCATAACAAAACGATCTAAGCCTATTGCAAATCCAATATCCTTTGGCGCTCCGTAAGAAAGCGCTTCTATTAGAAAACCGAAATTTTTCATGGCATCTTCTTCGTGTATTCCTATCATATCCAATATTTTCAACTGCATTTCTCTGTTGTTTATTCTTACCGCTCCACCGCCTATCTCATTTCCATTCAAAACTAGATCAAATTGCCTGCCCCTTACTTTCCCAGGATTGCTGTCTAGGAACTTTATATCCTCATCGTATGGTGCCGTAAAGGGGTTATGGGAAGGCTTCAATTTTCCGGTTATTTTATCCAATTCAAAAAGCGGGAAGTCTATAACCCATAAAAAGCTAAACTGTTCTGTAAACTTGCCTATCTTATCTCCGATGATTTTTCTAGCCTTCCCTATCGCCTGTAATAGCAGATCTTCATCCATATCTGCGCCGAATATTATTATGTCTCCTTCTTGTGCTTTTAGTTTGTTTAGGATCTTTTCTTCGGACTTTGACATAGCTTCTGCAATACTTTCAGGTATTGAATTTAATTTGCCGTCACGAACAAACAGCCATGTCAATCCCTTCAAACCATTTGACTTAGCAATCTCTATAATGGAAAGCATAAAATCCTTGTTCACTTTTCCGTTAGGATATTCTGCTGAAAAACATACTGCCTTTACACTGCCTCCTGCCTGTATAACTCTGTTTATTATGTTATAATCGCTATCCTTTATTTCATCCGTTATGTCAATTATCGGATAATCATACCTAATATCTGGTTTATCACTGCCATATTTAGACATTGCCTCGTAATAGTCCATCTTTTTAAAAGGAACCTTTAATTTTTCGCCAATAACGTCATTGAAAATGGATTTTATTAAATCTTCCACAAGTGACATTATATAAGATTCATCTTTAAACGACACTTCAAAATCAAGCTGCGTAAATTCTGGCTGTCTGTCTTCTCTTTGATCTTCATCTCTAAACGCTCTCGCGACCTGAAAATATTTACCCAATCCTGACATCATAGCTAACTGTTTGTATATCTGCGGAGACTGTGGCAGCGAAAAGAACATTCCTTTTTTTGTTCTCGAAGGTACTATGAAAGGCCTCGCGCCTGTTTCATATGTGTCCTTTACCAGAGTAGGTGTTTCCAGCTCTAAAAAATCGTTATCCCAGAAAAATCGCCTTGCCCTCTTTGTGACTTTGTCTCTGAATTCTATATTATCTATCATCTCTTTCCTTCTAAGGTCTAAATACCTATACTTTAAACGAATGTCTTCCGACGCAAGAAATTTTTTCTTCTCATCGGTTATTTCAAACGGAGGAGTTTCCGATTTGCTTATTATATCCAGACTTTTGACCAAAACTTCTAGTCTACCGGTAGGATTATCCTCATCTACGGTCTCTTTGTCCCTGAGCCTTACTGTTCCGGAAATATTTAACACGTATTCTCTTCCCAACTCCTTTGCATTATCTGCAAGATGGCCTTCAAAAACAAGTTGACACATTCCTGTCCTATCGGCTAAATCTACGAATATCTTGCCGCCGTGATCCCGTATATATCTGCACCATCCATTTAGAGTTACCTCTTTATCGAGGTCATCTTGGCATATTTTACCGCAGTAAAGTTCCATAGAATCAATTAACCTTTTGAGTTTTTATCGTTTTCTCTATTATCTCTTTGGCTTCTTTTGAATCCATGTGATATTTCTGCTTTAGTTTGCCGATTAAAAACCCGATTGCTTTTTCGTCTTCTCTCCCTTGAAGCGTACTGTCTTGTTTTATTGTAAGGATTAAATATTCTTCTATTTCCTTCTTATCGGCTTCTTTAATTGGTTCTTTCCCTTCTATTCTTGACATAAAAGTTCCTTTGTCCATTGAACTTACATCATACTTTAACATCATTTCGAATTGATTATCGGAATAATCCATTATACCAAAAGAATAAAATTTCTCTATAAGTGCAACTGCCTTACTAAAGTCTTCTTTTGGCGTATTTGATAGAAGATAAAGATTTCTTTTGTTGAACATAACTAGCTCCCTTATTGTTTCTTCACTGTAACCGTTCTTTTCAGCGAGCTCATGCGCTATTTTACTGGGTATGACTACTTTATTTAGTTTTATATTCGAAGTTTCATAAAATGTCAGGTCTGATTCGAATATGAAACCGTATTCCTCTTCTGTTTCCTTTTCTCTTGAAGAGACTGTTTCCTCTGTATCTTCTTTATAGGTACGTGTCTCCATGATCACATCTTTACCGTCTTTTATAAGCTGTGATTGCCGCTGTATCTCGTATTCTGCTGCACTAATGAGATTTTTTATACCGGTTACATTCTTGATTTCCACTCTGTTCTCTGCAAGAGATATATTGAGATCGCTCTTAATTTCCTGGTTTATATCCACACCATTATAATACAAGATACTCCTGAGTTCTTTTATTAGTTCTTTTAACTCTTCTAAATTCTCTATATCCGGCTCTGTAACAATCTCATTTAAAGGTACACCGGATCTGTTAAAATCGATAAGTGAATAATCTTTCTCTCGTAATATCTTAGCTGGATCTTCCTCTATCTGCACCCGCCTTATCCCTACCTTTTTATTTTTTATTGAGATGTAGCCTTCTTTTCCTATAGCTCCATCAAGCTGGGTTATTTGATAACCTTTCGGCAGATCTGGATAAAAATAAACCTTTCTTACAAAGGATGTTTTAGCGGGTATCTTACAATTAAGTGAGTTTGCTATATTTGCAGATATTTCAAGTGCTTTTTTATTTAGAACAGGTTTTGAACCTGGCAACCCTAGACATACCGGACATACGTTTGAGTTAGGTATATCTTGATTCTCATATGCTAGATCATTACAGAACAGTTTAGTCTTTGTAGGCAAGGCCACGTGTACTTCCAAACCTATTTTCATATTCAACTTATTTCCTCCGCAAACCTGTATTTAAATCCTTCTTCCCAATGTGAAACGAAATCCAAAAGTGCGTAATCATTGAAATGATCTGTTATTAATTGTGCACCAAGAGGAAGTCCTTTCTCATAATTATATGGAAAAGAAATATGTGGAAACCCGCAAAGATTTGGAGGTATAGTGAGCATATCCATAGAATATTCTTCGACGGGAGTTATGTCTTTTACCTCGTCTATTTTGGGTGTGAGTATTGGTGCTGTCGGGCTTATTATAAACCCTTCTTTTAGAAAAGATTTCATTCTTTTTATTATTTCTGCTCTTATAGATAGAGCCTTTTCATAATATTTTTGCTTGAAACTTTTTCCCCTTATAAAGGTTCCAAGTATTATCCTCCTTTTTGCTTCCATCCCAAAATCTTTTCTCGCTTCGGTAAAGAATTCGTTATATCCCATGGAAAATTGTTTTAGTTTATGTCCATATTTGAAGCCTTGGTACTTTGCTAAGTTTGTAGAAGCCTCCGCCATTGAAAGTATATAATATGCGGGTAGTGAATAATCCAGATTATCTATTTTTACATGTTCTATTTTGTAACCATCTGATGAAAATCTACTTAAAAGCTCCTCAAATCTATCCAACACAGTCTGATTTATATTTTTAGTAAAGTTATCAATTACATATAACTTATCTTTCCTTACTTCTTCTAAAGTGTTGGAAACTGAAGTAGTATCTTTTTCATCCTGTCCGGAAACTATGTTCATTACATACTTTAAGCTTTCTGAATTTCTTCCCATTACCCCTATCTTGTCCAAGGAATTTGCGTAGTCTATAAGCCCATATCTGGATATTGCACCATAAGTAGGAGTAAGGCCGACAACTCCGCAGAATGATGCCGGTGTTGATATAGATCCGCCGGTAGATTCTGCTATAGAGATGTGGTTTTTTATTATTGCTGTTGCTATAGCACTGCCGGAACTCGACCCTCCTGCAACGTATCTTTGATCAAAAGGATTATGCGCTATTTTATCAGAATTAATCCCGAAGCTACCGAATCCAAATTCGTCCATATTAGTCTTACCTACAACTGCGAACCCGTTCTTTTGCAACCTGTCTACAACAGTTGCGTTAAAGTTAGGCACATAACCACTTAGTACTTTGGAAGAAGCCGTTGCCGGGATACCCTGCACGCATATATTATCCTTAACGCTAATTATTTTCCCTTCTTTTTCTGTCTTATCTATAAAATTAAAGGCATTCAATTCGCTATTTCTATTCTCGAGATGATTGACCAACTTGGAGTAACCCTCCTTATCTACATAAAGAAATTCTTCTTTCATACCTTCGGGCCTATCACAAAGAATCTATATCTTTCGGCGTTATTGAGCATGTCCTTATTTTCAGCTTTATCAACATTTGTATCTTCCCTTGTCTTACCATCTATCTCTACCGGGTGAAAAGTATAATCATTGGATGAAGAAAATTGGTTTATCTTATCAAAGAATATCAGTATGTCGTTTATATCTGCAGATAACTTCTCTTTTTCGTCTTTGCCCAAACTTATTCGCGTTACCTTCAATAGCTTATCAAAATCTGCTTTTTCCATAAAATTACAAACATTTATTGGTATATAACTAATATTGATATTTAGATTAAAAACTAAATATTCAATATATGCATTCTAATGCAATGCAATATTTTAATAATTAGTTAAAATAAACCATGTATGAAAAAAAGCGTAGAAAACATTATTTTGATAGGAATACTCGCTGCTTTCCTGTTTTATTTTGTATTTACTTACAATATTGGGCAGGTCCTTAAAGACATAAGAGAAATAAATCTTACGTATATACCTTATATAATATTAGCTTGGGTACTATTTACGGGTCTTAAATTCTTTCCATGGCTTCTCACAATACGAAGAATAAAAGTAAAGATACCGATAATACACAGTTTTTTAATGATGTATTCTTTTTTTGGTTTAGGCATGGGCAGCGCCGGGATAGGACAGTTCATACCTTTACGAAGCCTTGATAAATACCAAAAAAATGCGAGATTTTTTTCAGTCAGTATAATGATATTTATGGGCGCAACCGGTGGTATGGCTGCCATAATAATAGCCTTGGTATCCTCGATAATACTTTCTAAGTTTATAATATACATGCTGTTTGTATTCGCAGCCGCTTATGTTTTTCTGACTATCCTCGGTTTCGAAAGTCCTTATAAAATGCTTATAAACTTCATAAAAAACCACAAAAAATTAAAAAGAGTAAGGGGCATAAAATCTGCATTGGATTATATAGAAGGCATGCGCAGGCAAAGGTCTCTTATGGCGCAAAGATATTTTCTCCTGGGTACTTTTTCATTCATACCCTCTATAATATTTGAAGCGCTTCTTTTGGGTTTTATTCTTTCAGCATTTAATGTATTTGTGTCATTTTGGGGGATTATGTTTATCTTTACGGTAGCCGTTACTATAGGTAGTATATCCATGGTACCTGCAGGAATAGGGACCGAGGATATATCGCTTATAGCCCTTATGTTTATTTTCAATGTGCCTGGTATACTTGCTATAACTTCGCTTATAATATTCCGTTTCCTTAATACCTTTTTAGTGGTTATAGTCGGTTATTTAACAATGGGATTATTAAAATTAACTAAGGGGGTTAAAAAATGAAACGAAAGATAAATCTTCTTCTTGTGTCCGTTAGCTTCTCGCCGGAGAGCGGCCTTGGATTGGTAGAACACGGTGTAAGATTATATAAAGGACTAAAAAAATACTCGAAAGAAGTAAATGTACAGGCCCGCAGTCTTTTTGGCGACAAAATTTTTTACGCTATAAACAAAAAGATGAGGAATAAGTATCCGGTCAAAATTGAAACTATGGATAAAAAACGGAACAAACCAGACATTATTCATTATTTGTCTCCAGGAATTTTTATGTCGAATTCTGTGATAAGGCTTTTCTCCAATGAAAAGGCAAAACAGGTCGTTACAATACATGACTTAGATGCTATAAAGAAGGTTCCTAAAATTGGAGTAAACAATTATATCAATAAAGAATTAAGTAAAGGCCCAATGAAAATAGTAAACAGGTTTCTAAATTATATGGAAAATCGTGGCATATATTTAACAGTAAAGAAGGCGGATCATATTCTTTGTGTCAGTGACCTTACAAAAAATGATTTAATAGAAACCTTCCACGTAAATCCCAATAGGATATCCGTTATATATAATGTTATAGGAAAGGAATTCAGAAAGACAAAGAAAAAATCCAATAAAAAAATCGTAATAGGGCACCTTAGTAGCTATGCTTATAATAAAAATGTCGAAGTACTAATAAACGCCTTCAAGAAAGTAAAGTCTGATAAATTTGAGTTACATTTATACGGAGCAAGCATGCCATTTGATATATCCGATGATAAAAGAATAAAATACTTTGGCCATGCAGAAGATACCGTAAAAATGTATAATTCCTTTGATGTATTTGCATTCCCCTCAAAATGGGAAGGATTTGGGATGCCAGTAATGGAAGCCAAGAGCTGTATGGTACCTGTTATAACTTATAAGAATGGGCAATTGCCCGATGTAGTAAAAAGAAACACTTGCCAGTTTAAAACCGAAGAAGACCTTACTGAAATCATAGAAAAAATGGCGTGGAAAAAAATAGATATAAAAGCCGCATATTCCGACACAAAAGAATGTCGCGAAGAATATGTAATTAAAAAAAGCGAAGAAATGTACAGAAAGGTATTAGAGGTAAAATAATGTTAATAGGCACTTCGACTTCTGCACATCAAGTAGAAGGAAACGATAAGAACACTGATTGGTGGCATTTTGAATCAAATGGCAGGTTAAAATACAAATCCGGAAGCGGATGCATGCAATACAAGCTATATAAGAAAGACATACAGATTATGAAAAAACTGGGTCTAAACGCTTATCGTTTTGAAATAAATTTTTCGAGAATAATGCGTTCTCCAGGAATAATAAACCAAAGAGAAATAAAACACTACAAATCTCTTATACGTGAATTAAACGATGCAGGTATAGAACCCATACCAACGCTTTGGCATTACACCTTACCTATGTGGCTGTACAACATACATGGGTTTGAACGTAAGGAAAACTTCTCTTATTTTATAAAATATGTCGATGCTCTTTTGGAAAGCGGATTGGATGTTAAATATATACTTACAATAAATGAACCTGTTATATATGCATCAAAAGCCTACTTATCAAGAGAATATCCTCCCTTTAAAAGATCTTATATAATGTTCAATAGAGTATTAAATAACATTCTTGCGCTACATAATGAGGTCTATGATATATTAAAAGCAAGCGGCTATACTGTTTCATTTGCAAACAACTTCATGGAATTTAAAAGCGATGCAATATTATACCCTGTTACAAAGGCGTTGGATTACTTATTCAATCAAAGACCTATGATACAGACTAGATTTGATTTTGTCGGTATAAATTATTACAAAACCATTGATGCGCTTAGGTTTATAGGTTCAAAAATAAGAAGGAGTAGAAAGAGACTGTGGTTTATAGACCCTACTGGTATAAGAAAAATAGCGGAAAGGGAATATAAGCTATTTAAGAAACCTGTTATGATAACGGAAAATGGAGTTGATACTGTAGATGATTCTTACCGCATAAAATTCATGAATGAACACTTTTCAGAGCTTATGAAAGCAAAGAGAAATGGCGTGCCCATACTAGGATATTTACACTGGTCATTTATTGATAATTTTGAATGGAATTTTGGGTATAATAGGAATTATGGTATAATAGGCTTTGACCCTATAACCAAAAGAAGAATTATAAAGCCGAGCGCTTTCGCCCTTAAACAGATCGCTATAAAAAATAGAAAGACCTAAGTAGATTACTTTGATTTTCGCCTTATAGATTTAAACTTGAACTTGAATTTCTTTACAAACAAAGCAGCAACAGAACCTAAAAAATAAACGGCCCCCGTCTTTAAAGTGCCTTCTTTTGAATGTCTCCTATAAGACATTTTTACAGTGTTTTTGATCTGTTTAAACTTACCATATCTTCTAAGCCTTGAAAAGAATTCTTTGTCTTCGGCGACGTCTATCTTTTCATTAAATAATCCGGATTTTTTTACTGCATCTGCTCTGCAAAAATCACAGCCATATGCCGCAGGAATAAAAGTAAAGAAGCTTACTTTCTTGTAAAAGGATATAACTTCATTTAATATTTTGAACTTAAACCTGTCCCTTTTTCTGAGATCTTTTAGGTTAACTCTTGGTCTGGGTTCTATGCATACTACCTTGCTGTATTTGGCTTTCTGAAAGAATTTTACTATGTTAAGAAAGAGATTTTTCTGCAACACGTAATCTGCGTCTATAAGTGCAAGTATATCTCCTTTTGCAGCCTTTATACCTACATTTCTAGCGGCAGCTATATTGGTTTTTGGAACTTTTATTAATTTTACGCCGTATTTCTTCAAAATTTTTGGTGTTGAATCGTCTGATGAATCTACTGCTATAACTTCATAATTTGTATAAGTCTGTTGTTTTATCGATTCTAGAAGATCCTTTATGTAAGCTTCTTCATTGTAACATGGTATAATAACCGATATCAACGGAGCTTCTTTCATATAAATAAAGAACTTTAATGAACTGTTCATTTAAAAACCATTCTATACCGATTAAACCTATTAATTAGTAGTCATAAACTAACAAAATTGCCTATAAAACCTACAAAAACCAAGTTATTAATGGGGTGGTACTATGAAGTACACATTTGCATGCAAGGATATAGGATTGGACTGCGGTTTTAAGACCGACGCAAAGACAAAAGAGGAGTTAATGCCAAAGATAGCGGCACATGCTAAAGAAAAGCACGGAATGGATACGATTCCTCCAGACGTAATGAAGAAAGTCCAGGCCGCCATAAAGGAAAAGAAAGGCCTATTATAAACTTTCCTTTTATTTTTTTTTACTTTTTATTTTAATTATAAATTGATTTGAATTTTTTTTAGATAATTCTTATTATGCTGTTTAATTTTTAATATGACTTAGTACAAATATTACTATTATTTGTCTAAATAAATAAAGCGCACGTTTTGAAGTCTTATATCCTCTTTATCAGAGAATTAGTGGATATTTGGCTACTTTGCTATCTACTAAAAGAGTGGGGCAGCCGGGATTTGAACCCGGAACATCCTGAGCCCAAGTCAGGTATCATAGCCAAGTTAGATCACCACCCCAGATGATATAGAAAATACACATCTAAGTATAATAAACTATCCTATTAGAACTAAAAGGCCATGTTTTTATTTAAAACCCAAAGAAAACCATTTTGTTTACAAATATGCTTAGTGCTTAGTGAAATAATGTATATAGTTTACCCTTATCCAGTCATCGGAGGAATTAAAATAGTGTATTAATTTTGCCATTAAATCTATTTCTTTTTCGTTTAATAATTCGGATTTTTCCGATATCACTGCATAAAAGTTCTTTATACCTTCTTCTTCGCCTGTTTCGGGGAGATTACCAAATTTGTATCCTTTCTTTAATTGTTTTAAATTATATATGAATTTTAGATTTTCCAGACTTTCTTCTATAATATATCCGTTGTGGTCGTCTAATCTTTTATATAGGCCGTAACAAAGCTCTTCTAAGTCGCTCGTAAAAGAAAAATCGTGATCCAGATAGCAATCCCTATTTAATTTATTTGCCTTTAGCAGGATTTTGGTTTTATTTAGGTCCTCTTTGCCATTGGTTTGCAAGAATATCTGATCCAGAAATTTCCCTGCCTTTTTATCCATAGGAATATGTGATTACAACCATTATTTAAACTTATTCTTTGAAAAAACCACCAATGCAAAATCTATATCAATAAAGAACAAAGCGAGGACTGCCTCCAAGCAAGGGGCTGATTAATCCTGATTAGAAAAATTTATTATGTTTTCTTCGTCTATAGTCCCTAGAAATATGGCTCTGCAGCAATATCTTTTTATCCCCAAGTTATCAAGAACCTCTTTTATTGGTTTCTCTTTTATTTCTTCCTTATACTTTTCCCAATATTGCGAAAGGGGTTTACCACAACTATAACATCTCATCGGTATCATATCATTTCAATAACTGTAACTGTCCTTAATACTCCTGGTATCTTACGTATCTTCATAACTAAGTCTTGTATGCCGTGGGTATTCTTTGTATTAACAACGAAAACCGAATCATATTCACCGTATACAAGGAAAGATTCCGTAACTTCAGGGAATTTATTAACCTTTTCAAAAGTATTTTTCGTCTTTTCAGGGCTAATATTCACAAGGATTACAGCTTTTACCATTGCTATTTAATGTAAAATCAATGTATTTAAACTTTGTGTATTTTCTAATCTAATGATAGTAGTTGACATAGAAACCTCTGGAACAGATCCTTATAAACACTCTATACTTAGCATAGGCGCCGTTGACTTTTCTAATGCAGAAAGATTTTTTTATCAGGAATGCAAAATAGAAGAAGGTAAAATATTTGAGGAAGAAGCTTTGAAAATAAACGGGTTTAGTGAAAAACAGATAAAAGACCCTAATAAAAAGGATCTCGAATCAATACTAAAGGATTTTATTATTTGGATAGAACCTATAAAAGACCGCACTATTGCAGGCCATAACGTAACTTTTGATGCGAGGTTTCTAAACACTGCGTTTAAAAGGTATGGAATAGATTTTACTTTTGGTTATAGAGTAGTAGACACGCACAGCCTGACATATGCCAGCCTAATATCTAAAAGTAAAGAGGTACCATTAAAAAATGGTAGAACGGATATAACCTCCGATTATGTTTTTAATTACGTTGGCTTGCCAGAGGAGACTAAACCACACAATGCTTTGAATGGTGCAAAAATGGAGGCTGAAGCTATATCACGTTTGGTTTATGGTAAAGGCCTTCTTGAAAGCTATAAAAATTATAATGTTCCGGAATATCTAATTAAGTAAAACTTATGTTTCAGAATATAAAACGCGGATGGGAAATTGGAAAGGCTACAAGAAAGTTAGTATTCCAAGAGAAAAATCTAATGATTTACCCAATAATATCTGGTATTGCTGTACTCGCTGAGATACTTGCTATCTTTATACCCTCTCTACTTTTAATAGGGACTTCCTTACAGTACTATTATATTTTACCGCTTTTTTTGTTTTACTTTGTTGTAACATTTACTGCAACGTACATTTTAATGGCTATGTTCATTGCATTTAGATCGGTTACTGCTGGCAATAAAATCACAATGTCACAGGCTTTTTCTCAAGTTAAACCATACACAAAACTAGTAATTGAATGGAGCCTGTTCTATTCGGTAATAATAATGATTATAAGATTGATAGAATCCAGGATGCGAGGTATATCTGGAATAATATTGGGGGCAGTTTTATCTATGGCAATAGGGTTTGCTACGATATTCGTGGTACCAGTTATATTGGATGAAAAACTTACTCCAATAAAGGCAATGAAAAGAAGCGCGTCGTTTATAATAAAAAACTTTGGAAAATCTTTTGGAGGATTGCTATATACTGATTTATACAGCTTAGCCATAGTACTTATAGGAATAGTCATAGGTTTAGTTGGTATATTCGTGAGTACAAACACCTACGTAACCATATCTTTACTCCTAGTAGGAGGAATTATACTTTTTATAGGAATAATAATAAACTACCTTTTATCAAACGTATTTAAGCTCATCGTCTACGATTTTATAAATCATTCCAAGGTTCCAAAAGGCTTCTCAAAAGAAATTTTAAGCAATGCCGCCAAAAATAAAATTAGCCACAACAACTTTATGCAGCCTCCAAGCAATTAAAAACTAAGAGAAACCATTTATAATAAGTTCAACTTTATAAGTAAATAACTAGGTAAAAATTAGTAGCGGTCATAGTATAGTGGTAGAACATAAGCCCTCCAAGCTTAGGACGCGGGTTCGAATCCCGCTGACCGCATTCTAAAAATTTATAAAATTAATGCAGACTACAAATATAGTTAAATTTAAAAAAATACTATAATATCTATGGACAAACGTCATGAAATTATAATAATAGGGGCCGGAGTCGTTGGAACTGCGAGTATGTATGCCCTGAGCAGGTATTCCTCATTCAAAGACGTATTGATGCTTGAAAAAGAAAAAGACGTAGCATTGTTTAATTCCAACAGCAATAACAACAGCCAGACGCTTCATTCAGGAGAGATAGAGACTAATTATTCTATAGCCAAGACAAAGGAGACAAAGGAAAATGCCCAATTGGTTGTAAAATATGCGGAAAAGGAACTTAAACCGGAAGAGAGACCCAATGTTATACAGCAATGCCAGAAAATGGCCCTTGCAGTTGGGGACGAAGAAGCAGAGAAATTAGAAAAAAGATATGACTCGGAGTTCAAAGACATATTTCCTTACGTTAAAAAAATTGATAAAAGGGAAGATTTAGAAAAAGTCGAAGAAAATGTGGTAAAAGGGCGTAGGCCTGATGAAAAACTCCTTGCTCTGTTCACTGAAAAAGGATATATGGTAGATTATCACAATCTGTCAAAATCTTTTATGGATATTGCTACACTCAGAGAAGGTTATAATTCTATTTTCAATACTACTGTTAAAAACATAGAGAAGACTCCGGATGGATATATTGTTTCCACTAACGACAAAAAATTCCTTTCTGAGTCTGTACTGGTTACCGCGGGAGCTTACAGTCTTTTCTTTGCCAAAAAACTTGGTTATGGAGAAAATATGGGCGTGTTATCAGTTGGAGGAAAATTCTATTATTCTAAAAGAGTACTAAAAGGCAAAGTATACCGCGTGGAAAGAGAAGGGATACCTTTCGCTGCCGTTCATGGAGATCCCGATATAACAAATCCAGATATAACAAGGTTTGGTCCCACAGTAAATGTATCCCCGGAACTTGAAAAGGGAAACATTAAATCTGTACCTGATTATATTGAATCTCTTGATATTGATCTTGACACCGTTGAGAGCCTAGAAAAAATACTTTTTGATGAAACTGTATCCAAGATAATAAGAGAGAACTTCATATATTCAATACCAGGTGTAGGAAAGATATCATTTACAAAAAATGAAGTTAATAAGATTGTTCCATCATTAAAGCCTGAAGATTTGAAGCTAGCTAAAAACGTAGGAGGTATAAGACCGCAGGTAATAGACACTAAAAATAAACGACTTGCTCTTGGTGGAACGGCTATAGAAGGTGATGGTGCCCTATTTTCCGTTACTCCTTCACCTGGTGCTACCTCTTGCTTAAAGGAAGCAATGGACAACTGTCTGTATCTGGCAGATTACAATGAAAAAGACTTTGATCTTGAAAAATTCCAGACAGATTTTGACTATAAAACAAATAAATAGAATTATAATTCCAACAAGCAGCAAAGTATTCAAATAATTTTTGCGCTTCTGAGACTTATTCTGCTGATAATGATAAAAGCCCACGTATTTAATATATTATATGGATATCCTCGTGATAGGAAGGTTCCAACCCTTCCACAATGGGCATTTACACGTCATAAAATCTGTTTTAAAGAAGGCAAATCTTTTTGAGGACAATTTAATCAAAATTGCTATAGGCAGCATACAAAGCTCCTTTGTAAAAACGAACCCTTTTACATTTTATGAGAGAAAAGAAATGATAAGCAGAGTTCTTAAGAAAAATAGAATAAACAATTTCTTGATTATTGGATTAGAGGACAAAAATTCAAATTCAAAATGGATAAAAGAACTTATTAAAAAAACGGGAAAATTTGATATATGCTACACAAATAATGAACTTGTTCAAAAAATATTATCAGAAAATAAAAAAGAAGTCAGTGGGATAGAACTGCTTGATAGAGAACATCTTTCTAGTACAAACATAAGAAATAAAATAGCCTCAAAAAGAAACGTCGAAAAATTTTTACCCAAAGAAACCTTAAAGGTAATGAAAAAAGTAGACGGTTTTAGAAGGATAGAAAGCATCTGGGAGAATGGAAATAGAAGGATATTCACAATAGGTCATTCAAACAGAAAATTAAATGATTTTATTCATATCTTACAGGAATACAACATAAAAAGATTAGTTGACATAAGAAGCGGACAGAAATCAAAGAACAACCCACAGTTTGATTCGGATAACCTAAGAATTAAACTTAAGGATAATGGGATAGTTTACCTATCAGTTAAAAAGCTGGGCGGCCACAGAAAACAAAATAAAGACTCTATAAATGATTTTTGGAAGAACTCTTCTTTTAGGGCTTTTGCAGATTATATTGCAACTGATGAATTCAAAGCGGGAATAGATGAAGTAAAGGAATCAGCTAAAAAAGGAAGGACTGCGATAATGTGTGCAGAAGTACTACCTTGGAGGTGCCATAGATTCTTAGTGTCTGATTTTCTTATTACCAAAAAATTCTCTGTTACGCATATAATAAACCACAATCAGACTCTTGAACATAAATTAAACGAGAATATTTTATTTTCTGATAAAAATATGTATTATAAAAAATAAAGATTATTTGTTTTCATATTCTTCTTCTTTATCATTTTTTACTTCTAGAGGTATACCTGCTTTTTGAAAAAGATCTACTGTGTCTTTGTCGTCATGATATCTCTTGAAAGCAACTACTCTCTTTATACCTACCTGCACCAACATCTTTGCGCATGTAAAACAAGGTTCCATTGTGATATAAGCGGTCGAGTCACTGAGGGAAACACCGAACTTTGCCGCTTGCGTTATTGCATTTTGTTCCGCGTGTACTGTCCTTAGACAATGCACTGTGATTTCCCCGGTTTCATTGTCGTACTGCTTTCTTAGAAGATGCCCGACGTCATCGCAGTGTGGCATGCCTTTTGGTGAGCCTGCATATCCCGTAGCTAGTATCCTGTTTTCTTTTACAATAACACATGCCGCATGTCCTCTATCGCATGTAGATCTTTCGGATACTTTTTTAGTTATCTCTGTAAAATATTCATCCCAACTAGGCCTTGACATGCATATTGATTAAATTTACTAAATTTAAGTTTTCTTATATTATATTATTTTATACCAAAAGTCTTTATAAATTATAATAGAATAATTTTTTACTCTATATTATTATAAAAAGGGAATATGAAATATTAAATAAGAATTACGAAATTCTTCGAATGTTAAGCTTTGAACCACATTTAGAGGGACTGTCACTTATTCCCTGTAATATAATTTCAGTATATTATCCACTGCGCTGTGCCTCAAAATATTTTACTGTACTATAATTATGTAGTATACAGTTAGCATTCTCCACTATTTCCTAACGGCCCTATGTTTATAGAACATATGTTATAGTTAAAATTAACTGTAGTTAAATTTTTATATGTATTATTGGACACGTAAATTTCCTCTAATTGATAAGGATATGCATAAGGAGTAGTTACATAAAGATACTTACCATTTGGACTGAATGACAATTGCTTAGTAACTGGTATATTGATAGTAGCAATTACACTATTTGTTTCTGTATTTATAACAGACATATTATTAACAAGATTACCACTAGTTACGTAAAGATACTTACCATTTGAAGTTAAAGCTAAGCCTCTAGGTGACGGAGAGTAAGGAACAGATATATTAGTTATAATGGAATTAGTACTAGTTTGTATAACAGATATTTTGCTAGCACCTTCATCAGATACATAAACATATTCCCCATTTGGAGAAACCGCTATACCATCAGGACTGTCAATAGAAATGTTCTTTATAACCGTATTTGTCTTGGTGGATATAACAGAGGTTACATTTGAACTGATAATAGATACGTATACATATTTACCATTTGGATTAACAGCGATCCCCGTAGCTGCAAATGAACTAGCAGGAGCATTAATTGAAATATTTTTTATAATTGTATTTGTAGATGTTGAAACGACGGAAATATTATTATTATTTTGACATCCGATGTACAGATATTTACCGTTAGGAGTTATAGCTAAAGAAATAGGATATTTGGAATGGATACTGCCTACAATCTTATTTGTAGAGACGGAAACTTCGTAAGTAGTATTAGAGCCTTCTGCAACAGCATATACATCATTTC
>DARG01000035.1 GCA_002503215.1 Candidatus Parvarchaeota archaeon UBA446 | reverse complement strand
GTATCTATAAGATTGATAAGGTATTCGTCATTTTCTTCTCTCTCATAGACCATATTAACGTTAGAAGATTTGACTGTCATCTGTCTTTCCTGTTCTACTTTTTCTGAGTCAAGATAAAGCTGCTTTCCCGCTTTTTCTTCGGAAAGCATTCCGCAGCCGGCAAGTAAAGTATCACATGTCGTAGTCTTCCCATGGTCTACGTGTGCTATTACACCTATGTTTCTTATGCGACTCTGCTGGTTCATCAATCGCACAACTTTATCCGTCAAAGATTCTTTTTCTGGCATTTTAAATCACCATAATTATATCCTAATTTTTAAATTTTGTATTTAATACTATTTATACTTGCCGTATATCCTACTAAATACATTTGAGCCATATAATAGCACTAGAGTAAGTAAGCAAAATGGCAGTAAAAAACATGCAATATATATTATACAATTAAATTTTCTAAAAAGAGTTTCTAATTATAGTTTGTATATTCTTTTCTAATTTATTTACACTTAATTTACCGGCAGTAACTATATCCGTTTAAAATATTTGTTTTTTATGTGTTTTGCCTTATTTATATAATCCCTTGGCAGGAAAGAGACCAAATAACCGGAAAGTTCATATATTATCTTTTTTGGCAGGTCATTCTGGTCTTCTGGTATAGAATTAAAATGAAGTTCGAATTCAGTATCAAAAGTGCGTTTGAAATATCTTTTTGCTCTAATCATATGCAGTGTGTCAGTTACGATATATACATCTCTTACTCCTCCGTTATACTGCAGCGAATTATATAGAGAATTATCCATCTGGTTTTTGTTTATTGCCTTTAACATCATATAAGCATTTTCAGCGTTATCCAGCGTGTTTATCGACTGGTTTTCGTAGATAAAATCTTCATTGCCAGATAGCATGTTCATTAAATCATCATTGGAATGTATATTTTGCCCAGCGATCAACAACAACGCTTCTTTCTGTTGTTTTTGTAATTCTATACCTTTTTCTAGTCTCTTTTTGAATCTGTCGCAGCTTCCGCCTAATACTACTATAGCACTTTTATAATTCGAAATCGTATCATCTAAATTCATGATTAATAGAAGACAAGATATGTTATATAAACTTTAAAAAAAATTTAAAAATAAAAAAAATAAAATCTGTTTTAAAAAGGAATGGAAGTGTAAACCGTTTTTACGGTTGAGATAGCGGTATTATTTGAGTTTTACTCAAATCTTACTTTTTCTTCCCTTTCTTTTTAGCTGCTTTTTTCTTTGTTGCCATAATGTAAAAATTCACTCATCATATAAATAATTTTTTAATTTTTATATATAGCAAATCTTTCTTTCAAAAAGATAAAAATTAAGGTCGTTTCAGCAAATTTAATAGTCATATTAAAAATTCATTATAGTTTTATGCGTCAAGTAAAATTTATTTTGTCAATGCAATAAAAAATATTCACCAATATGCTTTTAATAACAACGGAATTTTAATAGTTAGATAAAGAGCAGAGATAGCGAAGCGGTCAAACGTGCTGGCTTCAGGTGCCAGTGGCTCAGGCCTTCGGGGGTTCAAATCCCCCTCTCTGCATTCTGCTAAGAGTTTAAAATATTTTCATTATAACACAAAAAAATTATACGTTTATTTTTAGGATTATAATGTCCGTTTGTGGGTTATGCGCGCAATGTATTGGGTTTAAGTCCCGAGGAAAAATCGGTGTAGAAGATTTTTATAGTCGATGTTCCAATCCCTATAGTTGTAACGCTCAGATTACAAAATCCTCTATCGAAGTGTCAAGGAGCTGATTCTATTTGTTATAGCATTGTCATTCTCTTTTACCGGATTTTTAGTTTTATAAGAGATATACTTAAACAGGTTTAATTTTTTATTACCGTAACTCTTTTTGTTTCTTCTATAAATTATAATATACTATCAGTATATCCCAGACATAGGCTCAAAATCTGTGTAGTAAACAATTCGATAGATTAGATTATAACCTGTAAACTCCCTTGAATTTCCTATTTTCACCGTTGTAACTGTGGTAGTATATTCTTATACCCGATATAAAGGTAGATACAGTAACAAGCAGAAGAGCGATTGGTAATAGTAGTTCAACGTACCCTACAGTAATCAAAGCAACCAACGTCAATACGGAACTGAAGTATGCAAGATACCTGAAATTACTGTATTTATCCGATAATTTGTTTACTGTAGATATCTCAATAATCGAATAAACCAGCCATATTACTCCCATAACTATAAAGTATGGGTTAAGGGAATAGTGGCTGAGCGGGAAAGTTACATCTTGTGTCTTTACTCCAAAATAAAGGAAAACGGCAAGAAGCAATACACCAAGGATAAGTGTTGTTACAGAAGTTATCCTTGCAAAGCTTTTCGATTCAATGTTCCATACTTTGTGAAATTCTCTGTATCTAAGATATAGAGAAGCCAAGAAAATAATTATTATGAAGGAGAATTCAAAAAGAGAGATAAGCTGCGACCTTATATAACTTAAAAGCATTACAGCAAGAGACAGCGTAGTTATAGAAGATATGAAAAATCCCGATGCGTTTGTCAGCCTTTCAGTTTCCATTAGGATTTCTGTAAGTCACGTTGCCTATAAGTTTAAGAACGGAACCCTGGAACGAATAAGGATCGTGTATACCTCTTAATACTATGTTTGGCCTACCCTGCTCCTCTGGTCTTATAACGATCTTGCCTAGCTTGAGTATCCTGTCCATTATACTTATGTCAACAGAAACATCGCTTATCTTTGCGGGAAGAATTATGTTTGTGTCTTTTGCTATTACGCCTTTTTGGATTATTACTCTTGAGTTGGTTATCATATACTCTATAAAGTATACCTGCAGTTCGGAAATAGCCACATATACTATGCCTATTATTTCAAGTGTTATAGATATGGCAGGTAAGCTTCCCAGTACAGGTATAGATACACCCACATAGGAGAGGACGGCGTTAATAGTTAAGTCGTAAGACGGCAGAAATAATGAAAGGAGTATGAAAATCACCGCAGATAGGATCATTATGGAAATCCCTCTCCAAAATTCCTTCTGTCCCAGCACGGACGGCTTTTCCACTAGAATAAATTTTTCGTCGCTCAGCAAAAAGTTTCTGGCCATATAATTAGTTAAATATTCATAATATATATTTAATCTAATATGAAAATTGCAGCTTTGTTCACAGGAGGCAAGGATTCTACATACTCCGCTTTCTTAGCGTCAAAAGAAAACGAGTTGGTATGTCTTATGAACATATACTCAGATAATAACGATTCATACATGTTCCATACAGTCGGCAGAAAACTGCTTGATTTACAGGCAGATGCAATGAATGTTCCATTAGAATATTATAAAACGGAGGGAATAAAGGAGGAGGAGCTGAAGGATCTAAAAACTTTTATAAAAGAAATAAAGGATAAGTACGGAATAGAAGGAGTTGTAAGCGGCGCTATAAACAGCAGATACCAATATGACAGAATAAATAAAATATTGGAAGAAATGTCATTAAAGTCAATAACTCCACTGTGGAATATAGACGTTGAAAATTATCTAAAAGAACTTGTAAAAGAAGGTTTTTGTATAGCGATAATATCCGTATCTGCAGAAGGGTTGGACAAGAGCTGGCTAGGCAGAGAAATAAACGAAGAGACTTTGCCGGAACTTCTGGAACTTAGCAGAAAGTACAGGTTTCATGCCGCTTTCGAGGGCGGAGAAGCGGAGACGGCGGTATTAGACGGGCCGAACTTTAAGTATAGGATATCGATAAAGGAAAGCAAGGTCATAGCAGACGATGGAAAATTCTATCTTGATATAACTGCTGCGGAAAAATCGGAAAAGTGATTACATTATTTTCTTAAGTATCTTGTCTATTCTAACGTATAGTTTTTTAGAATCGTTCTCTCCGTTATTAAGTTTGAAATCCGATATTTTTTCGGTTTCGTCCAAGTGGAATATGTTTTTTTCATTTTTGTCTCCGTTTATAAAATCCCTGTATGAAATCGGCGCATCGATCCTTTTTCTCTCTAGAGTCCTTTCAAATCTAAGCCTGGTAGGTGCGTATACGAATATGTTATAGAAAGATATATCTTTTCCACGTTTAAAGAATTTTATATCCGCGGGAAAACGTATACCTGCGATAGCTGCCTTGTCCGTATGCATGCTTTTTATTTTCTTTAGGCAAAGTTCCATAACGTAATCCTTTCCATATCTTTTCCTTAGGCTTGCCTGTAGTCTTTGCTGGTCCTCTCTGCTTATCTTTCCTTTTTTCATCTTGCTCATTTTCTCTCTTATTATGTCTCCAGGAGATACTTTAGAAAATCCATACCTTTCGCATATTATGTCTGCTATGTAATCTTTGCCTCCTCCGGGAAGCGACGAAAAACCTACTACTAGAATTTTTGATTTCACTGAAGATTATGAGTTTTTTAGAATAAAAATCTTTGCTATTAAAACTACTTATTCTAGTTTTCATCATAAAATAACCATGGAATACAAAAAGAAGCAAGGAAAACTCGAGAATTTTCTGGCAGAAAGCGAATTCAACAGGCAGTTAA
>DARG01000004.1 GCA_002503215.1 Candidatus Parvarchaeota archaeon UBA446 | reverse complement strand
ATGAGGATTTCTACACAGCCAGAAAGTACCTAAAGCCTTAAATCTAAAAACGACATTTTTACTCTATGGCCGATGAGAGAACTCTTGTAGCTGATATAAAGAGTTATATAGATGGATTACCCGGTTTTTCTTCAGAAGTCGAAGAACACGTAACTGCAGGACTAAAGCGTTCAGATTTACTTGTAAGATATAACGGAAAACTATTATTTAATGGAGAATTTAAGAGACCTACAGTAATAGAAGGAAGGAATCCTAGAGCTGCAGATTTAGTAGATGATGCTTACCTAAAATCTCAGAAATTATCCAGTCCAACAAGGTTCTTTATTACATCTAATTTCAATGAAACAGTTATATGGGACAATAGAGACACACAAAGGCCCCTGATGAGTAGGGATATAAGTACTATAGAATTGCCAATAAAAATAAAAGAAGACAACGATTTCAATAGAAATGACATAAAAGAAGCCATTAAGAAAATATTCCAAGAGCTTACAAGAAAGATATTAGATTACTACGAGAACAAGATAACCGCAGAGTATCTCCCCCTTGGTGACAGCTTTATAGCAGGGCTAAACTCTCATCTAAATGCAGCCGTTGACATGGCTTATAAGTATGTTAAAGATAGTGTACTAAAGAAATGGTGGGCTGAGCAGCAATATGAGCCGGTAAGCAAATTTACCGAAGTAGAAAAGAGAAGAATAAGCAGATTTAGTTTGTATGTTTTATCCAATAAAATATTGTTCTATTATGTATTAAGAAGAAGCTTCAAGGAGTTGAGTGAGATAAACATAGATGAAAACGAAGAAGACATATTAGTTATAAGTAAAATAATAAATGGACGATTCGATGAAGCAAAAAAAGTATCAGGAGATTATGAAACGGTTTTTGAGGACAGCGAAGTTGATAAGATACCTTTCTCAAGTAATGAGCTAAGTCACGACATAAAGTCTCTTGTATTATTTTTTAAACTATATAATTTCTCTAACCTGTCGCAAGATATACTCGGTAACATATACGACACACTAATAAGTCCTAAGGAGAGGCATCAAAATGGGCAGTATTTCACTCCAATTCCAGTAGTAGACTTAATAAATGCATTTACAATTAGAAATGCTGATGCAATTGTGATGGATCCTGCCTGCGGATCCGGAACCTTCCTTACAAAAGCCTTCGATTTCAAGTCGTATCTAGCGCAAAAAGATGATAAAAAAACAAGAGAAAAATTTGTAAAGGAGATTTTTGGTGTAGATATAGCAAGTTATCCTGTTCATTTAGCTACAGTTGCTTTAGCTTCTAAGATGACCTTGGCAAATCCTAAAGTATATCCTCAAATAGTAAAGAGCGACTTTTTAGATATTGAACCAAACAAACAAAATGTACTATCATTGCATGAACACACTATAAAGGGGTTAAACAAGAAAACGGTTAATGTAAAAATAAAGGAGGTAGATGCAGTGGTTGGAAATCTGCCATATATACGCCAGGAAGAAATCCCCAACAAATCAAAAGAACAAGAAAAAGTTAAAAACGTCTTAGAACGGCATGGTTTTAAACCAGAAATCCCAAATAATACCTCAGATTTCCATGCATATTTCTGGTATTATATACTCCCTTTCCTAAAAGAAGGGTCCAGAGTGGGTTTCCTTACCTCAGATACATGGCTTAATGTGAATTATGGAGACGATCTCAAAAGATTTATAAACAAATACTTCAAAATCGTAGCAATTATCGATAGTTCTGTAGAAAGATACTTCCCTGATGCATTAGTCAATACTGTTATTACTATACTGGAAAGAACTGATGATAAAGAGATTATAAAAAACAATAAGATAAAATTTGTGAGGATAAATAAAAAGCTTAGTCAACTTATAGATGTAAATTCTAATGATGTTAAAGCGGCAATAAATATAGCTAAAAAGATAGAGGATGGACAAAGCACATCAGATGTAACCATCATCAGAGAAGTTAGACAAGGAGATATAGATTTTAATGATACATTAAAGTCTAAAATGTTTCCTTATTTACGTGCTCCTGAAGAATTCTTTGAACTTGTAAATTCTAAAAATATGATTCCGTTGAATAAGGTTATGGGTATACAAAGAGGATTTACAACAGGAGCAAACGAATTTTTCTATGTTGAAGATGTTACGAGCAGCTATAGTGAAGATCAATTAAAAAAGCGCTATGGATTAAACAAAGGCGATATTAAAACGTTAAGGGTTGTAAAGGATGGAACTGGGCAAGAACATGTAATAGAAGCTAAGTACCTAAAACCAATATTAAAGTCACCAAAAGAGTTCACAGCTTACGGAAGCTTGAACTTCCAAAAACCTACTAAAAAGTACGTTGTTTTAATAGAGGAAAAGAAGAAATCCGAAGTAGAGAAGTACGCTAGAGAATATCTAGAGTATGGAGAAAAACAACAATATAACCTTAGACCTACTTGTAAGAGTAGGCCGCAATGGTGGCGACTATCTCCTATAATTTACCCTGACTTGATCTTTAGCATGAATTTTTCATCATCATTCTTGTATCCTAAATCTAATTATTTACTTGATAACAGATTGTACTTTGGAATATTAAATAAAGGGTTTGAAAATGAATTAATAGGAGTTTATTCTTTCTTAAATTCGAGTTTAAGTTATCTATATCCTGACTTTTATGGAGATAACAATTTAGGTGGCGGTGCAGTTGGTTTTACAGTAGATAGAACTAAGTTGCTACCGGTGCCTAAAATCGAGATTTTAAGACCTTCTTATAATAAAATTAGACAGATTCTTGATTCCATAGAGAAAAGGAAGATAGGATCCGTATTTGAAGAGATATGGAACGGCAAAGGAAAGTTTGATTTATCCAATGTTAAAAAAGATAGATTAGAACTAGACAAATTAATATTAAAATTATTAGGTATAAATAATATTGATAATTTTTTGGAGAATTGGTATATTTCTGTAGTAAAAACGGTAAATGGGAGATTGGATAAGGCAGCAAGTCTAAAAACCAGAAAAGAATCATCAAAAGGGTCATTATCAACAATAGCTAACGAGATTGTTAGCAATATAAAGCTAAAAATGTTCCCTGTAGATTACGTGGTAAGCAAAAAAGATTACATAAAAATAGAATTAGGTTCCAACATCAAAAAAGGTAAAGATTTAAAGGGGTTCTTTGTATCAATAGATGGTAATAAACTATATTATGATAATGCTGAGCTAGCCGAATATATTTACTACTGTGCTATTCTGGGTGTAGAAGATATACCTATACCTGCCGACATAAAGCCGATTTTAAATGAATTCAAAGATGATTTGAAGAAAATAAGTAATGAATTAAAAAGTAGGATTAATAATATAAGTGATAATGAAAAATATCAGGAAAAACTATATAATGTTTGTGTAGAAAAGCTGAGCTTATCTCAAATTATTAATAATTGATTTAAATAATACGGAATATTAGATTAGACGGTTATTTTTATACTTTGTATAGCTTGAACATCACTCACTCGGCACAATTAAAGTTCATTCGTTTTTCTATTT
>DARG01000039.1:544-17104 GCA_002503215.1 Candidatus Parvarchaeota archaeon UBA446 | reverse complement strand
TACATGATGACCTATGGCTGGGCTATCTTAGTTATAGTCATAGTAGCAGTAATTCTTTATTCAATGGTATCTTCAACCCCTCGAGTAACATTACTAGTGGATATACCGGTTTTGTAAATATGCCGGTTCTAGCACAGGATTGCATCTCAAATGTCGGCCTATTTATCTACGTTGGAAACTCAATAGGGCATACTATAACAATCACGACAATCAACGTAACACTTCAGAACGGATCCACCGTATCGGATAATCTGCTATTAACCGTCAGGCCCGGCGAAGATACTCTCATCCCATTCTTAGGCGCATGTCCCAGCAATACGAACAAAAACTATCATATAGCCGTTACCGTGAAGTATTATCTTACGGAATCGACACTTAGGGAAATAGGCTTTGCTAAAGGAGTATTGTACGGAACTGTGGCACAGAGTATAAATAATGCACCATCTGCTATAAAGTCGCTTTTCTCCGTTTCATATGCATTCGGAACGCCGTATATAGGAGTTCCTTTCCAGACACAGGAATATTACGCAAAAGGAATTTTCATAGGAAAGGTGGCATCTGCATTTCCTTCATCGCTCAGTGATTTGAATAATGGGTATGTACAATGTGGCGAACCATATAATTCGCAGGGTTACACCGCAGTTTCTGATATATACCTGACAAACGGCTCAAAATTTGAGATACTTACTAACGATGGCACCGCTGTTTTTTACAGATCAATATCTGGAGGGCAGTGGACTAGTGTATTCGGAAGTCAGGCATGGCATGGGAACTCGGCGGGCCACTATGGGCCTACAGCCGTTAACCTCGCATCCGGTGAGTATGAAGTCGCAGTTGACTGGACAAATATATGTTCAGGGGGTATAAGTGCTATAGATATAGAAGGCGGACTGCCCTATTCGGATTACTGGAACGTATCAGCATGGACGCCTCTAGATAATAAGGTAGATCTGCTCTCATATCAGAATGTTACTAGCAATCCTGCCGATCCTGCCAATATATCTATAGAACAAATCGGGAACTGGAGCAGTAAACTATCGGCGAATAACTGTAACTCGGAGAATTTCTGTACGACAATATTCGATGCCTTTGATCTGCCTGCCAATACAATGTGGTGGGTAGACTACGACGGTTCAAATGTAACGTCGAAATCAACTTTTATATCGTTTACTGTTTCCAATGGAGATCATACATATCAGCTTGCCGAACCAAAGGTAAATTCCAGCGGCTGTGTGGAAAAGTACACCACAACTACATCTGGAACAATCGCGTCCGGCTCATCTCTCCCTATATTTTACGGCCAGTCAGAGACCTGTTACACGGTTATAAATGAGAGTAACCTTCCTAACGATGTTCAATGGTCGGCATCAGTAAATGGCGTTCAAGAAACTGCTTACTCCCCCAATGATATAGTATTCAAGAACAATCATGGTTCATATTCGATTTCTATACCTGATGTGACGTATTCAGGCACTACATACTATCCTTGTCCTTCATCTGGTTATATAGCAGCTGGTACACATTTACAGGTAGACTTCTCGACTTTATCATGCGGATACGGCTTGGCCACATTTTCTGAATCTGGTATTCCATACGGATTAAACTGGAGTGTAGACTACAACGGTAATTTAAAGGCCACCAACTCCTCAGCCATCACATTTGTCACACCTTCAGGATCTCATTCATTTACTGTAGAATATCCAACTCTTACTTTCCTGCACACAGGATGTATTATAAATTATACGCCTAGCAGTGCTACCGGAACTCTTTCAACGGGAGATTCCGGCACCATTAGTTTTTCGCCATTATATAACTGCACTTCTGAGTTTATCGCACATGGCTTACCTGCCGGAGCGCAATGGGATGTCAATTATTCTGGAGTTTTGAAGTCTTCCAGTTTAGACAATATAAATTTCAGTACCTCTTTAGAGACTACAAATTTCAATGCATTGGCTGTGAGTTATGGTGGTAAAGAATATTACCCATGTCCTATTAAAGGGACCTTGCCAAGCGGCAGTCAACAAGACATATATTATTCTACTACTCAGGCATGTCAGCAGTAGTTACCCACAATCATCATGCAAAAGACTAAATATCTAATCTAAAAAATATTACAGAAGCAAATTATTATGTATTTGTTAAAGATACACCGTACCGATTAAACTATTTGTGATTGTTAAATAATTACAAATATAATTCATTGCAAGAAATAGTTTTATCTTATCCTGTGAAAAGACCGCATCCGAAAGGGTGAGGATTAATCGCAATAAAAAACATGGAAAGCGTGATTAAAATATGTTGACAGTATTAAATTCAGGTTGTATTCAAATGAAGAGCAGCAAATCATTCTATCTAAATATTTTGGCTGCAACGTGTAGTCTGAATCAGATGCTTGAATTAAGAGAGACATACTGTAAAGAGTACAAAAACGACGAAGGAAAAAGATCAAATTATCTGTAAAAGCCGGAATAAAAAGCAGAAAACTAGAAGTCAAAGCCCAATATCTTAGGTGCGAAAGGAATCGAAGCATGTAGAGAATCTTCTAACGGTGGAGCTAATCAAGAAGGGAATCAAGATTATGTCTATTAATCATGATTTTGAGAAGCAAGAAGCCCTCTATGGAAGCTTAGAGTAGTTCACAAATGCTTTTATACTCTTAAATTCATAGAATATTATTCTTTTAAGCATATGGAATCTACTGAGAATAATGAAGAATCGCATTTCTTCATAGTGAGGGTAACGATAGGAAGAGAGATGCAGGCTTTGGAAAGGCTTGAATCTCAGCTCTTAAGAGTTAAGGGTATCTACTCCATAATAAAACCTTACTCTCTGAAAGGATACATAATAATAGAAGCAGATTCCAAGAACAGCGTTTCCGATTTAATATACAACATAAAACACCTTCGCGGAATAATAAACAAGGAGCTTTCAAAAGAAGAAGCCTTGAAGACGATAGAGAAGAAACAGCAGAAAATAGACGTAAACGTAGGAGATGTCGTAAAAGTACTTTCAGGGCCATTCAAAGGAGAAACCGCAACAGTAAAAGGAGTAAACAAGGAAAAACAAGAATTAACCGTAATGTTTTTAGAGTCCGCGGTACCGATAAACGTTAATATTAATATATCCGATGTGTCTACTGTAAAAAGTGAGAGTGATAACAAATGAAAACAAAAGTAAAGATTGTAGTTGAAGGAGGAAAAGCTACTCCTGCTCCACCTTTGGGGCCACAGCTTACAATGCTTGGTCTTAAACCTCCTGAGGTTACAAAGAAGATAAACGATAAGACTAAAGATTTTGTAGGTATGAAAGTACCGGTTGAGATAGAGGTTGATAAAACAACAAAGGAGTATGAAATTAACGTGCTTATGCCTTCGGTTTCACAGCTGCTTATAAAAGCGGCAGGAGTGGAAAAAGGCTTTGGCGATAGAAAAGATTCAGTTTCCATATCATTCGATAAGGTAAAAAAGATAGCAAAAGACCATTCTGCTTACTCCTTAGCTAAGGACGAAAGAGGGCAGATAAACGAAGTTCTTGGCACATGTCTAAGTCTCGGATTCAAAGTAGACGATAAAGATCCGAGAGAATTGATAAAAAAGGTTTAAGATGATATTTGGAGTAGATCAGATTTTAGCACTTATAGAGAGCCAGAGCTATCTAGCTTTATTTGTTCTTATGTTTTTAGAGTCGGTCATACTCCCGATTCCAAGCGAGGTTGTCTTGCCGTTTACAGGTTTTCTGATAGCTATCGGTAAGATAAACCCGTATTTTGCTTTTATAGATGTCATCGCGGCTTCTATACTTGGAAGCATAGTGGGATTTTTGTTGGGATATTTCTTGGGAATAGATCTTTTCCTGAAGTATACCAAAAAATTAGGTTTCAAGGGCTTAGAGTATGAGAAAGGAATGAAATGGATCAAAAGATACGGAGATTACTTCGCTTTCTTCACAAAGCTGCTTCCTGCAGTGCGCTCCATCGCGGGTATAATATGCGGTGCATTTAAGATGGACATAAAGAAGTTTATAGCCTACTCTTCTTTTGGGGTATTAATCTGGTCTGGTTTTCTGGTATATACCGGATATTATCTTTCTAACAATTGGGAATCGATAGCTAACATATTCGAAAAAATAGGCGTTTACGTAGCCGCTCTATTTGTGCTGTTCTTTTTGTTTTATATTTTTAGAAAGAGGATTTATGTTATATTTAAGAAAATCGCGCATAAATGATGGAAATAATAGATTTTGAGGATTTCAATAAAGTCGATATAAGATCCGGAAAAATAATCGAAGCAGAAGATTTTCAAAATGCAAAGAAGCCTGCGTACAAACTTAAGATAGATCTGGGGGAGTTAGGCATAAAAAACAGCAGCGCACAGATAACTAAACTTTACAGAAAGGAAGATCTGCTGGGAAAGAAAGTGCTTGCAGTAGTTAACTTTAAGCCCAAACAAGTAGCGGACTTTATGTCTGAAGTTTTGGTTCTAGGAATAGAAACAGAAGACGGTGTAGTACTACTTACAACCGATAAAGAAGTTCCTCTTGGAAAGAAGGTATCTTAATCCTTAAGCTCATTCTTTTTTTCCTTCTTATTGTATAATGATAAAATAGCAAGGGTAAAATAACTTACTCCCAGAGTGGTTATTACTCCATCCAGCAACCCATAGCCGCTTTTCGGATTTGTTGCCAGATAATATGTTCCTGCTGATGCCATGGTCACTCCAGCTACTCCCATTATATAACTGGCATATTTGCCTTTCTGTGTTTTCTTATCCAAAATATCATCCATTTTTTCCATAGGCTCTAAAGAACTTATCTACTATAAAAAAGCTTTGGAAACGTAATTTCTTTATCTAATAATTATTCTTTGTGCTCAAAAAAAGAAAAAAAACAAAAAATCTACATTTTAAGCTACTCTATTTTTACGTCACTGTCCCCGTTTTCGGCATCGTTCTTTTTCAACTCAAGCCTCAAAGTACCGTTTTTCAGAGTCGCTTTAGACCCTTCTTTCTTTACCGGCACAGGCAGCGGGACTTCTCTGTAGTAATCTTCGTAGGTCCTTTCTTCCCTGTAATAATTTTTTCCTTCGTCTTTTAATTCATTGGATACGTGCGCACTCAACACTACGCTGTTTTCCTTTATTTTTATTTTTACGTCTTTCTTATCAACGCCAGGCATATCGGCCACTAAAATTACCTTGTCCTTTTCGTTGATAATGTCTATATTGGGGTAGTCTATTCCCTGAGAAAAACCCCTCATAAATCTATTAAAACTTGCAAAAGGGTCGATTTCCATCGGATTGAAAGGCACCATGTCCTTTATTTTCATACAAACCACCTCCTTCGATTTATTTGTATATAATTATTATATGAGTAATTCATTTTTTAAACTTTTCGATGCAATGTATCTGCAATCGCTTTTTTACGTATTTACGTTTTGTTATTTTTATTTAGAAGAGGCTTTTGTTAAAGGTTTTAAATTCCGTTGTTCCTATATCCATAAGGGAATGCTTCGTTGGATCTGTACATATTAAGTATAAAGAATCAACGGTGAGCTGACAGAGCGGCTATGTATTCGTCTGCAAATGACAAATGCTGTCTTAAGCGTTTCCGTTACATAGCTGTAAACGAAGTAGGCGCGTTCGACTCGCGCGCTCACCTTATTTTTAGTAGTGCAAGTGGCGATAACATTTTTATATTTTAGTTGCATTAAAATCTAGATATGAATGAAGAAGAAACAGTAGAAGAAAAAATAGAGAAAAATTCTAACGAAGTTCTCAAAGAATATTACGAAGAACAAGGAAATTAATCCTTAATCAAAGGCAGCATTTGATTCTCTTGATAGGTACCACACTGCAGCCGCTATAATTAGCACAGAAACAATTACGAAAGGATTTAATATTCCTACAAATATACTGTAAAAAAGCAGCAGAAACAGCGTTTCCATCTCAGAAAGCACATATATTATCGAGGAATAGGATATCGCATGCGCTCCTTCTTTAATGTGCCCATATTCTATAAAACTTATCACGACACCTATACTTACAACCAGTCCCGCTAGGAATGCGATTGGTAATCCGCTGACATGCAGCGTACTGTGGTAGAAGGATAGAAAGAACATACTAGTAAAGATCTCAAATGCGGTTATGTTGAGTATTGAGTTATATTTTCGTTTAGTCCTAAGGCCTGTTTGCGTATAGAAGAATCCTGCTGCGCCATACAGGACTATTAGAATGACGGAGACAGCGATATCATAAGTGTTTATCAATGAGAAGTTAAGTCCGTTTAATGAAAGCAGAATGAAGCCGAATCCGGCGAGACCTCCTCCTGCAAGAAGTTTCAATCTATTCCCTTTTTTTATCTTAGAGCGGTTGACTATTACTTCAAGAACTATGAATACCAGCACAGTCGGGGAAATAAGCGAGTAGACCACTGCCGAATTCCTGTACGAGAATATGCTTAACAGAACAATGTTTGAAATTCCATATAATACTCCGGTAAACGCAGCATATGCGTCAAACCCAATCTTTTCCCTTTTTGTAAGCAACATGAAAAAAACCAAAGGGAGCAGTCCAAGAGATATGAACAGAGATACCAGCGCAAAGTTTCCGTTCAAAGTTTCGGATATTGAGAGAAGGAACGCCCACACGGCGTTTCCAAGCGACATAATCAGTCCTACCAGAACTACTATCAAAATCTCAGATCTATGTGAATTCCGACGAGGTTTCATTAAACTAGCAAATTTTCTTTCTATTTATCTTAGTTTGTATGAAAATTCTGTCTTAAAGGATGAAACGGCGTAACCGATTAATATGATTGTATAGCGTTTGTATCTATCCGATTATTTCTGCGTAACTATGAGTTTAGTTCCAAGATTCTGCTGCGGCACTTTTTTAAGTTTTTTTATTATGCCGGCTACTACCCACAATACTATCCCTATGACCGCTACTATTATGTCAATGCTGAGTATCGATGAAGAAAAACTGGATAATACAGTAGTTGGAATTTTCAATGAAAACGAAGAAATAGGAAAAGAAAATAGGTATGGAATAATAAAAGAAAGAGGTATGTAGAATATAACAACGGAAAGTATTGCAGTGGATATCATATTTTTTCCGATAGCCGTAAGCTTTTTCTCCTTTTCATATGAAAAAAACATAAGTACTGCACCTATTATCGCTATTGCCAGCGCTATCAGCTCATAATGATATAAATCGATATTGTTCATAGGCAGGTTTATACCGGAAACACTCTTAAGATATGAAGAGGCAAGGCAGCCCATACCGCAGTTTATGTACGATATCTTCGAGTTAAGCTGAGGAATAACGGTAGAATTGAGTGAGCTTATGTTGACAGGTGATACTACATTGCTAAGCTGGTACTGCGATGTGGTATACCCCATTATCTGGTTTATAGCAGACTGCGCAAACGAATGCGAAAAAAATCCAGAGGAGAAACCGGCTAAAATCACTATAAAGAAGAGTAATCCTAAAAACAGTAGTAACCCTCCTATGTATCTCCCTGCGTTTCCTAGCATAATACAGATATTCCCTTTATTATATTAAGCTTTTTGTATACAACTCAGCATTATATAATACTTATAAAAAAAGGCATGCAATGATCTTACCCTAGCAATTCTTTTTATAAGAAAGCTTAAATACTGCTTTTATTCTACTAGTGGAATGGACGTTACATATTTCGATTTTAAAAAAGAATTGAAAGGAAAGGAAATAATAGAGAAGCTTGAAAGAGCGGCTTCACATGCCGGTTTAGAGACGGATAAAAGCTATATAACCGATAGTTCATGTTTCAATCATTACTATCCAGAAAGAAAGTGCGTTAAACTGGAGTTTTTAAAGAAGTCATTTTTTCCAGGAGTTTACACCGGACAGTTCTATACGAATATAAACGAGGAAGTGACATACAAGAAAGTTAAGCTTACGGCATACCCTTTAAAATCCGATAAAACCACGGATATATTATCAAAAAAACTAAAAGAAAAACTGGAAGATATACTAAACAGTGAATAATCCTGCAATGTTTTTATATTTGTATTTAACTCAGTTTTAATTCGGACAGAGCATATGCCTAGTTTTTTAGCTTTCTGCCATATTTTTATCCCAGTTTATAATAATTTTTAGGAACAAGCTTGGTAAGAAAAGAAAATTTTTTTAGTATATTTATAAATCTAATAGTAATATTCATCGCTGAGTAAAAGACCAAAGCAAAGATTAAATAATAGTTTAATTCTATAAACATGATGAAAGAAAAATATTTCGATCCTAAAAATGAATCGGGAGTTTACTTTCGCTCGTTTGATGGTGCAAAGTACTCAGCAGTTATCAATCTTAAGAAGGAATTGAAAGGTGAAGAACTTGTAAGAAAGCTGAAAGATGCATGTGCAGAGGCTGACTTACTTATTGTCGATGGTACTAATAGGGGTATTAATCCTACTGCATATTCACATTATACCTGCACGGATCCATCCACTCATATCTCATATACCTTTAGCAGGCAAGAATATTGGAAGCTAATGATCAATAAGGGCTTCACATCAACCATGACATATATAGAAAGGAAAGGTTTATACAAAGATGTAGTACTGGTACCTTTTTCTACTATAACGAAGAAAGGCGTGTACAGACTAGCAACTAAAGTCAAAGAAAAACTGGACGATATAATAGACGACTGAAAGCGCTGCTATTGTATTGTCGATAACTTAAGGTAAAAAATGCAAAGCTTTCAATCTTATTAATCCAGAAAGGCTATAATTTTCATGGAGTTATTTAATACACTGTCAAAGAAAAAGGAAAAGTTCAACCCTATAGACGGAAAAACGGTTTCAATGTACACTTGTGGGCCAACCGTTTATAATTACGTTCATATAGGAAATCTGCGGACGTTTATATTCTATGACATATTAAAAAGGGCTTTCGAATTAGAGGGATATACTGTACAGCATGTCATGAATCTTACAGACGTAGACGATAAGACAATAAAAGGGTCACAGGAAACCGGCACTTCATTGGAGGACTACACAACAGTATATACAAATTATTTCATGGAAGACCTTAAACGGCTTAACATAAAAGACAACATAAAATTTCCAAAAGCTACTGAAAACATAGATGAAATGCAGTCCATCATAAACGAACTGCTTAAGAAAGGTTATGCATACGAAGCAGACGATGGTATATACTACGATGTTTCAAAGTTCAATGATTACGGTAAGCTTTCTGGAATGACAGTAAATGGAAAGTACTCCAGGATAAAAAATGACGATTATGACAAAGAAAATGCTGCGGATTTTGCATTATGGAAATACTGGACAGAAAACGACGGGAAGGTTTACTGGGAAGGCAAGTTAAAGAAAGGGCGTCCCGGCTGGCATATAGAATGCAGTGCTATGTCACTGAAATACTTGGGTAAAACGATAGACGTTCACTGCGGCGCCGTTGATTTAATATTTCCACATCATGAGAATGAGATAGCACAGTCGGAAGCTTATACCGGTCAGAAATTCGTGAACTACTGGGTTCATGCCGAACATCTTTTAGTCAACGGCCAGAAGATGTCAAAGAGCTTGGGAAACTTCTATACATTAAATGATTTAGTGCAGCAGGGTTTCAATCCACTGTCTTTCAGGCTTATGGTGCTTGATAGTCATTACAGGAACAGACTTGATTTTACGTTTGATAGCTTAAAAAAATATGAAAAACTGCTTAAAAAGATAGATTTATCGATAAAATCACTGGAAAAGACGGAAAAATACGAGGGAAATAACAATAATGCGAGAGTACAGCAGATTCAGGACCAAGTAAACAAACTTTTAGAAAATTTTAAAGCAGCTGTTAACAATGATTTGGACACGCATTCTGCACTTGTAGCATTCTTTTCTCTTCTTGATTTATGTGATTCTACTGCAGAAAAAGGCAGCATAGACAATCTAGAATATAAATTGCTTAAAGATGCTGTAGATAAAATGAACGGTTTTCTAGGAGTTTACGTTGAATATGAAATACCAAAAGATGTAGAGGAATTGGCGGAAAAGAGAGAAGAATTTAGAAAGCAGAAAAATTTTGTAGAAGCAGACGAATTAAGGGAAAGAATAAACGGCAAGGGATATTATATAGCGGATCTTCCAAGAGGCTTTGTCATAACAAAAAATTATGTTGAATGATCTTGTATAGTCTATGTATAAATTACAAAGTTTATTTATCTCTATTAATGGACTATTATACTATTCAATTTTCTTACTAGATATATCCATTTTTCTAAATTCATCGTATAGCTTTTTTGTTATTATTTTCCAATCATAGTTATTTTTAACGTATTCATATTGTTTCTTTATATTGCGTTTTAATTCTTTTTTACTTACAGCAATTTCAGACATCCTCTTTGAAATAATTAAAGGGTTTCTGTTGATGTATTCCAAGTACCCTCTACTCTTAAAGTCATCAAAGGTACCAACTAGAAAGTCGCTTGCTAATACGTACAGTCCGCTTGATAGCGCCTCTAGAACTGTTAAAGAGAATGTGTCCGCCTTTGATGGATAAACAAAAACATCACAGTTTCTATAAAGTGTTGCAAGTTTTTTGGTTGGTAAAACTCCATGGTAAAAAATTTTATTCTCTCGGTTTTTTGCGAGGTTTTTTATATAACTAGTCATGGTTCCAGTTCCAGCTATATGTAATTCAATCTCTTCCTTGTTTTTTATTAATTGCCAGCTGTCTGTCAATGTCTTTATTCCTTTTGGTATGGTTAGAGCTGCTACAAAGAAGAATTTTATAATTTTTCTATTTTTATTATATCTTGGTTTGAATACATTTGTATCTACGCCATTGCTTAATACAAAATTGTATGGTTTATACAACCTCTTAACATATTTAGAATTTGAGGGGAAGAAATGAAATCCATCCATAAGCTTGTAATACCTTTTTTCATTTAACACATGAAGGTAATGATGCCGGTATGTTTTATCAAAAATTGCTTTAGGATTTATGCAGTGATTACTTCCTATCTTTATAGCTTTAGAATTTTTGAAAAGAGGAATGTATTCATTGGCAATAAAGTATATTATATCGGAATTTTTACAGATATAATTTATCGTTTTTTTAAATTTTATACTTAAAATTATTAAATTTAATTTGACAAGAGCAATATTAAATGCCATTCTAAGTACACTGCCATCTTTTAATAAAGTAGCTATTTTTGTAAGTTTAAAGTAAGTTGGGAATGTGTATATCTTACTACCATTTATGACTTTATTAACTTCCTCGGTGCTTAATCTATGTGGTGAACTAGAATGGTTTTGTACAATTGAAATATCTGACTTTTTAATAGTGGAGTATTTTATATAGTTAATTAAGATATTTTCCGACCCTCTCCCAGTTCTTATGTCCGTACCCATTACATATGTTATTTTCATATTTCCTTGCTATAAAACATTTATTTTATATATACTATTGCAAGCTCTTGTATTTTTAATAAAATATAATTTTCTGCTTAGGTTATACAATAATGATGTTTTTCTTTATTTATAACTTAAAAATAAAAGTTTTATAGTAATTCTCACAAAACTAGATTATATCTTAGGTATCTTAAAGTCTTCTTTTCCCTTGAATATCTCCAACTCTTCTAGTAGTTCCTTTGCTTTTTCTTTGTTGTCTTCTACCTTTATCCCCTTATTACCTTGAAGAAATTCCTCAATTGTGCAGTCAGTTCCGTTAACAGTCATTTTATATCCGTCTTTGAAAACGGCCTTTCTCACTTTTTCATATCTCTGTTTTACATATTCTTCCTTGTCTTTGTATCCACCTGGTAATACTATCACAGCCCCATATGCTTCGGAAAATGTGGAATCAGAGTAAACTGCAGAGTCATCTCCACCTTGAGATATCTCTTCTATGAGTTTCGGTATGTAAACCAGGTTCTGATAGCCATTTTTTTTATCGAATTTTTTATTATTAGGATATTTTATTATTAGAGGTACCCTAACTAATTCATCGTAAAGATAAGTGCTGTGCAGCATGTAACCATGTTCGTTTATTGCCTGTCCGTGATCCGATGTGATAATTATCATTGTACTGTCGTATTTTCCTGCGTTCTTTAGAGTAGACACCAATTTTCCAATTTGCTGGTCCAAATACTCCATCTCTGCTATGTATTCCTTTCTTATGTTTTCCATTGAATTTTGGCTCAATGGTTTTATTCCCGTTACATTATCCCATACTTCTTTAGAGTTGTAGTTCCTGTAAGGTTCGTGCACTTCTAGGAAGTTTATGAATCTGAAGAATTTTGACTCCCAATTTGCAGTTTTAAGGAGTTTATTTGTCATTTCCGCTCCCTTATCAAGGGGAAAGTTTATCACGTCGCTTACCAATTTTTCCCTTTTTCTCCACTTGTAGAACTCTAATATCTTGTTTATTTTTCCCTGCTTTAACAGCTTAAGCGCTATCTGCTTTGGGCTTGCTCCCAATCTTCTTGCTTCTTGAAAGATAGGGTCTTCTTTGCTTATCGGGAAAGGATCTATCATGAACAGCGCATCAAAACCCTGGTCAAAAGCCGTCTGCGTGGAAACCATTGGGTTGTTTGATATACCTATCGTATTGTATCCTTTTCTTTGAAGGTTTTCTGACAGTCTTTCAGCTTTCAGCTTTAAATTAAATTCAGTCAGATCCAAAAGCTTGTGGTCAATCGTTTCATGCACTTTATGCTCGTTTAAGTATAAGCCCGTAAACAACGAAACATGCGAAGGGAACGTCCATGATGACGGAGAAATAGCATTTTCATAGGCAACTGCATCTTCCTTAAGCTTTATTAGATTAGGTGTCTTTGCCGGACCACCATATAACTCCATTATGTCTTTTCTAAGACTGTCAAGCACTATCAGCAAAATATCTGGTTCCACTCAAAGTATTAATTACCTGAGCTTAAATCGTTTTGGCTTCGAGCTTTTGGTATTGCTCCAGTGTACCGGCTCTGGTTTTTTCCCATGAGAATTCCTTTTTTACCTGTTCTGACCTTGATTTGAAGTCTTTTTCTAATTCCTTATACTCCGTTTTTTTTATCTCATCTAAATTCCTTATCACCAATGCGTATTTTCTTACTTCAGCTGGCAACTCCCCATCTTCGTATATAAAAGAAGGTATACCGCATGCTATGCATTCCAGTAAAGGTAAACCAAAGCCTTCATAAGAGGTAGGGTATACAAAGTACTGGAATTCGTTTATTGTATCTACAAGCTTTTCCTCTGGTATCCTGTCCTTGAATATAACGTTGCTGAAGCTTTTGTATCTCTCTTTTATAGTGTGATAATCTCCTTTATCAGAACCATAAATAATCAGTTTCATGTCGTTGCTAAAAGTAGAAGCTATAAAGTCCTCAACCAGTTTTTTCACTCTTTTTCTCCTGTCAAAACCACCGAAATAGCCTATAACGTTGTCCTTCTTCGTGTCTTTCGGCTTGAATTTTTCATCTATACCATGGTTTTGTACTACAATCTTTCCAGGGTCAACGCCCAATATATCCACCAGTTCATCTCTTGTCTGTGTGCTGTTAGTCATTATTATATCTGCTCTTTCAACTGCAAATCTGAACTGCGAGCGGAAAGAAATACCTCTCAATCTACCATATAGGCTTTTTACCTTCATTGTACCAAATACCGCCAAATCATGGACTGTTAATACGACTTTCTTTCCTTTTAGGATATTGCTCTTGAACATTATTTCCGGTTGGGTAAAATGCAGTATCTGCCCCAAATCTTTTTTATATTCTTCCAATATCCTTTTTCTTCTATATACTTTGTTGAGATATTTATCTAAAAGGCCTTCGTTTTTAAGAGTTTTTGAGAAATTTATTACGTTTTTTAATTCCTTTATTTTGCTAATCTCAAAATTATATCTAGGTATTCCTCCTAACATAGGATCTAGAGTTTCTGTTATAAGCGTGACATCCATAGTAATACATAAACATAATCGTATTATATAAGTTAATTTTTATTCAAATAAATAACACCTGATTCCTATTTTATCATTCTATTTATGGACTTATTACCCCTATTAAAAACGAAGTATAAAGTTAAATAAAAAATTTTGTAGATGACGAAGTACATGTAAATTATCAAAAAATAAATAAATCGCTTTAATTCTGGTATAGGTTTCTAAATTAGGTCATTTAGTCTTCGACTTGAATAAGTTATAACTATAGAAAGCAATAAATCTTATAATTATAGCGTAATAACAATGGCAAATCTAAAATATGGGATTAAAGGAATTTGAAACACGGTCGACAAGGAAAATTTTTAGAAAGTTTTTCTATCCAAGTTTGGATGAATTTAGTAAAATTTCGAAGATGTACAAATCTGCAAAAGACCTTTTAAATGATTTATACCAAAAAAGACTATCATCTAATTTAGAAATGGAGTACTCTATTGTTACTAAACTTTTAGAGACTAATTATAAAAAATTAAAACTAAAGTATCCCTTAAACTGGAAGGTAGAAGAAGAAAGTGCAAGATTAATATATTATTTGGTAAGACTAGCGAAACCAAAAACAATAGTTGAAACAGGAGTAGCGAATGGACATTCAACTTTTATAATCTTGAAAGCATTAGAAAAAAATAATTATGGGACACTTACTAGTATCGATATCTCTCAAAAGGCGGGTGTGCTTATAGATAGCGATATGAAGAAGAACTGGAATTTAGTTGTTATAAAACCAAATGCTAAGAGCATCAGGAGATTTTTTGAAAAATTTGATAGAAATATAGATATATTTATCCATGATAGCAACCACTCTTTTTTCTGGCAAAGTTTAGAATACAGTTTGGCACTTCCTCATATGTCGGGCCATTCAATACTGCTTAGCGATGATATTGATACTTCTTATGCTTTCTATAATTTTTGTGTTAGGCAAAATGGGGTTGCCTTTATTCTGTATGATAATAGAAAATTATTTGGACTACTAAAAATTTGAAATTAATCTTTGAGTAGGTGACTCTTAGGGATATTTTTTAGCTAATATAACTTTAAGAAGTTTCTATATATTAGATTACGTAATAAATTAAACGAAATTTCGATAGAAAAATTTGTTATAATCCTAACTTAACTAGTACCTATAAAGCAAGCTAAGGGATGCCCCTGAATTATAATTGGGCCTAGCTAATTTTAAATTATAAACGTCTATTTTTTTGTAATTTCTTCTATTAAGTTTCTGTAATTTTTTATCATTTGAGAAGCCGTAAAATTTTTTGCAGTCAAAAATGCATTATCCTTTATCGTTTTGATTGTATTTTGGTTTTTAGTTAACAAGCTGGCTATTTTATCTTTTATGCTGTTTTCATCTATTTCTATAAAGAAGCCGTTTACATTATCTTTTATAATATCTGATGAGCCATCATTTTTGGTTGTTAAAACAATAGCTTTTTGACTCATTGCCTCTATTGTAACTAAACTGAAGTTTTCGTTTAATGATGGTTGTATAAATGTGAAGCAATTTTTAAATAATATAAATTTATTTTTCTCATCCGAAACAAATCCTGTGAATATTACTCTACCTTCTATGTTTAGTTCTTTTACCAAAGAAACGTACATATTGTAGTCTGAACCTTTACCGGCTATAACTAAATTTAAATCTTCACTTTTCAGCATAGCAAAAGCTTTTATTACATATGAGACTTTCTTCTGTCTCTCTTCCAGTCTCCCAAGATATAATATAAACTTTTTGTTACCTATTCCAATGCTATTCAGATACTCAATTTTTTGTTTGTTGCTAATTTTTTTGAGGTTTATGCCATTGTAAATTAATTTTACTTTACCCGGAAATAACTCGTTTAGAATTTTATAATGTGTTTTGTTAAGAGCTATTACCCGAAAATCAGTTGCATGTTTCTTCATGGATTTTACATATTTTATAAACAAATTCATACCAGTATTTGTGTTTGCAGCGTGATTTATCATTATTATCTTTTTAAATTTTATTTTTTGGATTAGGATTTTATCTAATAAGCTGTTTGATATTAAAATATCTGTCGAATAGTTCTTTCTTTTTAAGAAAACAAAACTAAATATTCTTGAAGCAAAGTCTGATCTCCTTAGTAAACCCAGTATTTTAAATCTACCAAATATTTTTCTTTTTATGAGATAAGTTCCTAAATGATTAAATGCGGTGGATTTTCCGTATATATTTATTGGAGTGGTCTCATAATATTTTGATAAGTTTTCATAAATTAATCTTGAAAATATTTGCCCCCCTCCCAAAACATCTTCCAGTTGTATATCCGATACAATTATATCTACCATTTAATCACCTTTCCATATGTATAAACTGCTTATATAACCAGCAAAATTTAAATGTTTAAACAAAAATCTCTTCGTATCTTTTTATTATTTTAGTTACTACGTTATCCGCTCTACATTCTTCTGCGTCTTTATATGCTTTGTCTAGGTCTATTTTCTCCCATAATCTATTCTTAATTACTTCTTCTAAATTTTCATCGTTCCATAGCAGAGTATTTCTCTTTACTAAATCAGGTATATCACCATTATAGCATAAAACAGGTATCTTG
>DARG01000039.1:0-383 GCA_002503215.1 Candidatus Parvarchaeota archaeon UBA446 | reverse complement strand
ATCCTTTATCTGCTTGATCTTTTCTATGAAGTACTTTAATTTTTCACTCTTATTTTCTGTAAAATTGTTTATAAAACCTATAATGGTTTTATTTTTAGTTTTTTCCATAGGTTTTGGTTGGAAATTGTCTGGTATAATATCATTACTGATTTCTAACTTTGTTTGGTTAACTTCAAAATCAGAAATAAGCCTTTTTTGTGCGTTTTCACTTCTTGCAAACACAAAATCATATTTTTTGATGTTTTTGTAGTCTTTTCTCTGTTTTTCTACTAGTTTTTTGTAGAGTATCTTCTTAGTTTTTGATAGTTTTTTAAAAGTTTCATTTACATACCAATCCTCGAAGATGTAAAAATCGTGCACAATTACAATCTTTTTTTTGGGCA
>DARG01000024.1 GCA_002503215.1 Candidatus Parvarchaeota archaeon UBA446 | reverse complement strand
GATAATCTAATGCTGCCTGTGATCTTTTTCTCTCCTCTACTTTTTTCATGGAATGACCTTTTCTAGTATTACTGTGAGAAAGATTAGTTTTGTGCATAGTATAATAACTAAATGTAATCTTAAATACTTTTTTATAAACCGATTAATCCTTCTTGATGAATTCGCTTTCTGATAACAATGCGGAGATCTCATCTTCTATATAGTTCTTCTTATCTAGTACTGGAAGGCCGTCCAATTTCCTTAGACTGTTCAACCTTATCAGTGCCTCTTTATCCAGTGCACCGTGTATCTTCTTGTGCTTCCTCCTTCCATAGTTTTTACTGCTTTCTATTAAATCGTTTCTCTCTATATGAAGCAGTTCGTGCACTATTATACTTTTTACTACATCGGCTCTCAGCTTTTCATCTTTTATTTCAGTGAAAAGAAGATTTATCCTTATATAAAATTCTCTGTTCTTTACCTTTCTGCTTAGGCTTAGTGAACTGTGTGTCCTTAACAGACCATAAAACCTTCTCCTTCTGGTAATTTCTATCTCTGCATTTACTCTTCCAAGCACCTTTTTTGGCATGTCATTGTAACCTATATTTATGTATGCGCCTCTGAAGGTTGGGAACACTCTCATGCAGTCCTTAAGAAATTCTATACATTCATCGTTTCCAGCGATTTCCATGTTTTATAAAATCAACTTAAACCCTTAGTTAAATGCTTTGTGTTTAGCGCGGTGGCCAATCTAGCCAAAATCGGCGGCAGATAGAGTTTCTAAAAGTTTATCCAGAGAAGAGTTTACCTGTGAAAGATATGTAGCCCCTCCTACCGTCAATGAAACTGCATAAAGAGTAGAGTTTAAAATGCCATCTGCATATATTGTGTTTTGCGGTATGGCATTGGGGGAGAAAGTAGACAGGTTATATACGGCTACAACTGCAGGTATACTTTTGAATGACAAATTGTACTCCTTAGTTGCCGATGAAAAGTATTTGTAGAAATAACCCAATGTTTGATCTGTACTGGATTTAGCGAAAAACATAAGTATTCCGGAATAATGAGGATAATCTTTAAATGGCGTTCCGTTTTCAAACGCTTTTGTTATGTTTCCTTCTCCAAAGGCAAAAAAACTCTGATATCCTAGTGTATTCAAATTGTACGCATTTATTGCTGCGGAAGTTAGGTCTAACAGTTTTAACGACGGAAAATAAGAAGATACTTTGGATATCAAAGCAATATTTGTAGACGATGTATTGGATGAACTGCTATTTGCTGAAGTCGTAATTGCAGTGTTATGATTCAGGCCCAAAGTGTCCCTTATGAACACTCGCACTCCTAGGATATTGAAATGATACATAAAGTAAGCGATTATAAGAAGTATAATTATAAGAACTATGACAGCTATGACATACTTGTTTATACTGCTTACATTACCACTGTTTTTAGTAGTAGCATGTTTCTCATCTGTAGGTATAGAATTTATATTACTGGCATTTTCCTTTTTATCAAGTGGTTTGTCGGAAACCGGTTTATTCTCTGGAATGCCGTTTTTTTTGCCGCCGGGATCATCCATTTTTATTGTATATAATCTTTATATTTAAGCTTTAATCTCTTTTATTCTCCGTAAGAGGAATAGACTCCCTTACAAGAACAGACCAGCGTTTCTAAATATATGCCATTACAGGCAATGTATTAAAACTTCTTTGTTTTATTATAAATAAATAATCAATATTTTCCATACCCTGTTTGTAGGAGCAGATTTTAAGCAATAAGGTCCCTTTGTTTTGAACTAACGATATTTTATTGTTTTATTTATCAAAAGTTGATATAAACCATGGGAAATTCGGAATTTATTGCATTAGGTGGCGGCTGTTTCTGGTGCACGGAAGCAGTCTTCAAACTTATAAAAGGTGTTATAAAAACCACTCCAGGTTACGCAGGTGGTCAAACTGAAAACCCGACATATAGCGAGGTTTGCTCTGGAAATACTGGACATGCAGAAACTTTGCTTATAGAATATGATCCTGCTGTAATAAAACTAGATACATTATTGAATATATTCTTCGATATGCATGACCCCACTTCAAAAGATAGACAAGAAAATGATGTTGGAAGTCAGTACAGATCTGTTATATTTTACACAAATGAAGAGCAAAAAAATATGGCTCAGTATAAAATAAACAATATAAAATCCGATTTTGATAAGCCGATACTAACAAAAGTAGAGCCACTAAAAAAGTTCTATGAAGCGGAAGATAATCATAAAGATTATTATGCAAAAAACCCGATAAACCCTTACTGTGCGATAGTTATAGTCCCTAAATTGCACAAGATAAAAAAGAAATATGCTAAATTTTTAAAAGAATAATCAGCCATACAATTACAGAAAGCGTATAATTTACCTAAACTGTTATTTTTTTGATTAGCTAAGGTTTTCTTTATAGAAATCGAGGAGCATCTTCCACGATTTTTCAGCTGCGCTTTTGTTATAAGTCTGAGGTCTGGTATCGTTAAAGAAAGCATGATGTGCCCCTTTGAATACCCTTAACGTGAAAGGTATTTTATTGTCAAGTAAAGCTTTAGCAAGATCGGGTATTCCTGCATCTATACGCATGTCTTCACCACCATATAAACCCATAACCACTCCTTTTACATTCTTTATACTATCTATAGACTCGGGATTTTCGCCATAGAATATGACTGTAGCGTCTGTTTTTCCGGTGCATCCTAAATTTATTGACATGCCTCCTCCAAAGCAAAATCCTGCACTTCCAATCTTTCCGTTAACGTTATCTAATGAATTTAAGTAATCTACTCCGGAAGACAAATACTCTGTAAATAATGAGTTTGGCCTTTTAATAAAAAGTACTTCATTTACCGACATTACCGCCTTTTTCTTGCTGTCTTCTAATTTTTCTAGAGCTTCGGCACGGTAGTTTTCATCTCTTTGCTTTTCTACTGGAATCGACATCATAAACTTCATAGTTTCGGTTATGTTTTCACTGGTCAGTACTGACGCAAGTTTTTTGCTTGAAAACAAATGAGGGGCTAAAACTACATAACCTTCTAATGCCAGCCTTCTCGCTACATCTTTAGTATGTTCATCTAATCCGAATATTTCGTGTATAAGCACTATTCCCGGATATTTTTTACCGTTGTCTGGATAAACCAAGTATGCTTTTATTTTGTCATCAACTGTATTATATTCTATATCTAGTGTTTTAAGTTTCATTTCCATATAAAAATCGAATTTACTAGTCTTAGTCAAATTTTGTGTGTTGACTAACTAGATAGTATATTCCTGACCTGGGTCTAGAACAACAACTTTTGCACCCTTTACTTTTTTAGCGAAAGCGTGTGCATCCTGCTTTATTGGGGGAAAAGTATTATAATGCATTGGAAATACCGTCTTTGCTCCAACGTATTTAACTGCAATTTCCGCTTCTTTTGGACTCATGGTAAAAAAACCACCGATAGGTAACATTGCAACGTCAGGTTTATAGAGTTTCTTTATCAATTGCATATCTGTAAATAGTCCTGTGTCACCTGCATGGTATATAGTCTTACCATCTCCTCTTATTATAAAACCTCCTTCATTCCCACTGTGAACTGCAGGCACCATTGCTATTTCAAGTGAACCAAATTTCGTCATACTACCAATATTTATTCCTATGGCATTACTTTCCGGAACTCCTGCCTTCATTGCATCTTGTGCCAGTTCAAACTTTCCTATTAATTTTGCTTTGTTTTTCTTAGCTATATTAAATGCATCGCCCAAGTGATCAAAATGATTGTGAGTAACCAAAACCATGTCAGCTTTTACATCTTCAGCCTTCATAGCGGCGCTAGGATTACCAGTAAGATATGGATCTATTATAACCGTTGTATCTTTGAAACTTATTAGCCAAGCGGCGTGACCTAACCATTTAACCTTTACCATACACTGAATACACCTCCTATATTACTTGCTTATACAGCTATTATTCCGCTTGCAGTAACGGCAAGCAGTATCGATACTACTCCTGAAAATATAAGAAAACCGGCCTGTACGGCTGCTTTAGTTTTTCCATGAGTAAGCGCATAAAAGCCTACCTCATCTAATAAGTATGAGAATAAAGTTACTTCTACTATTATGAAAGCCGCTAAATTATATACTGCGTAGCCTGAATTCCAGAAGTATAAAGCGACCATAGCTATCACATTATAAATGAAAAGTACCATTGTCATATCTCCTATGAATGACATATTCCAGCCATATAAAAGACTCATTCCAAATGTTATCCACACAAATGAGAATATTAACATAAGCAATGAAAACATAAGCTGTACATTTGCAGCTGGGTAACCGGTACCATAAGGCGTACCTAATATAAGTATAAGTGAAGCTACAAATATAGCTATACCTGCAAGAGTAACTATTACTCCTAATGTTTTTGCAGAAGTTTTATCTTTAGAGGATTTACCTAGATTTATACCAGAAATTATTGCTGCTATGGAAAATGCAGATATTGCAAACGCAACTGAAGCTAAAACCATATTTTTTTATTGTTTTTATTAATATATAAACTTTTTGATGACATAAAAATACACATGCGTATTATCTGTGCAAACACTTTTATATTGACAATG
>DARG01000027.1 GCA_002503215.1 Candidatus Parvarchaeota archaeon UBA446 | reverse complement strand
AAGATTCGGGATACTATCAATTGGCTTAGTGGCGATTGTCGTGTCAGTCGTGAGCTTATTGGAAAGTAGAAAAAGGACAAAGCTCTTAGAAACGATGATAAAAACGCTACCTTATACAACGAGAAAGAAAAGAACAAAAGCAACTTCGAGTAAGAAATTAAACACCGACACAGCTTTAAGCCAGACAAGGTCAGATGATATTAAGCGAATGAAAATCGAATTGGAAAAGGAAAAACTACAATGGCAGAAGAATAAGGATATTGCGAAAGGGTTAGCGTGGATAATTGACCGACTAAATTCGGATGAAGAGGATGAGGATGAATAACAAATGATGGGCATCTTAATGCGACCATGTAACTTGGGAAAGGGTATGTGAAAAGAGAGTTTGAAAGTAAACATCTTATGGTAATTTACCATAGTAATATATTTAAGGTAGGAACACATGACCTCTTATTGGGAAAAGAGCAAATCAATGTATTTGAATGCATATGTGAAAGATGCGGCCATGATTGGATAGCAAGAAGAGAAGAAGCACCGATAGTGTGCCCAAAATGTAAAAGTCCATATTGGGATAAACCGATAAGCAACAACAGTGCCAACCAAGCGGTTTTATCTTATAACACTCTTCCCTTAAGTAAAATCCCACAGTTTAGACTAATAGGTAATAAATATAGAGTGTTAAACAACCTCTCTAATATTATTCGAAGAGAAAATATTGAGGGACTAACATTTTTTGACGTCTTCAGCGGGAGCGCAGCTGTAAGTAGGTATTTCAAAAAGTCGTTTGCAGTAATCTCAAACGATAGTCTTTATTTCTCCTACGTTCTTCAAAAGGCACTGGTTGAGTTAAACGAATACCCAGATTTTAGTAAACTTAATTTCGGAAATCTTTCGTTAATACCAGAAGAGAGAGTCCACAGTGTTTTGGAATATCTTAACATGGCTGACGGAGTTGAGGGTTTTGTTTACAACCACTACACCCCAGCAAGTAAGAATAGGGATGGAATAGAGCGAATGTATTTTTCAGAAGTAAATGGGAGAAAGATAGACTCAATTAGGTCTATGATAGAAGAGTGGTTCAAATGTGGCAATATAGATGACAACGGATATTTCTATTTAATTGCGAGCTTACTTCTAGCGGTTCAAAAAATTTCCAACATCTCAGGTACTTATGGAGCATATAATAAGACTTGGGACCCAAGAGCCAAGAAACTCCTCTCATTGAAGTTTATAGAGGTAATACATAGTGAATTTAGGCATCAAGCATTTAATGAAGATTCCTTTGAGATCTTGAACAAGATAGAATGTGATGTTGCGTATATAGACCCCCCATATAACGAAAGGCAATACATCGCAAATTATCACCTCCTAGAGACAATAGCTAAATATGACGACCCCATCATTTCAGGAAAAACAGGCATTAGGAATTATACTAATAGGGAAAAATCCCTTTTCTGTAGCAAGCGGACAGTGGGTTCTGCATTAATGAAACTGTTGAGTAGTCTGAGAACGAAGTACGTAATACTTAGTTACAATAGTGAGGGTTTACTCTCTAAAGAAGAAATAATGGAAATATTTGAAAGAACTGGATTGGGGAAGCCAAATCTTTATGAGTTTCCTTATAGAAGATTTAATAGTAACCATAATTCACACAACAACAGAATTGAGGAGTATGTATTCGTATGCAAGGGGACAAAATAAACGATAAACAGATGACATTGGTAGAAGGGAACGATGAAAAGGGAATAATTTCCTCCAAAGGCAGGAAAGTAAAAAGAATACTAAAAGAATACGAAGTCGACAAAGGTGAAAGGGGAGTATACAATAGCAAGAATAGACTTAACGATTTAACGGGGAGGGAATGGACATTTTTCATAAATTCCGTTCAGATTACAGATTTTGCAAGAGATGAAAAAGAATTTGAACTTTGGAAATTTCTGCAGGAATCAATAATCGAGACTAGATATCCTACTAATGGAAAGGACTCCGTGGGGCATAACCTCCGAAAAATACATCCATCTCCCAAACCTCCTCAGTTAATAAAAGATTTAATAGCCTTTTTTACAAAAGAAGGAGGCTGGATATTAGACCCATTTATGGGAGTTGGGGGGACTTTATTAGGCGCATCACTTCTAGAAAGCAGGAACGCCGTAGGCATAGAGCTGGAGAAAAGATATATAGATACGTATAAAGAAGTCTGCAAACGAGAAGCACTGAAAGAACAATTAACACTTTGCGACGATGCACGCAACATTCTAAACATTGACCAAATTAAGAACAGACCTTTTGACTTAATATTAACGGACCCGCCATATGCAGATATGCTCTCAAGGAAGAGAACTGGGGGAGACCGTAAAGATAAAGGTGCTTTTACAAGTGATGAAAGAGATTTGGGAAATGTGCCTTTCGAGCAATTTTTTTATGAATTTAGGGGAATAATGGAAAAAGCGATTACTCTTTTGAAAAATAAAGGTTATCTAGTAATTTTTTGTAAAGATATGCAACCAACAAATAAGTACCATAATATGCTTCACTCAGATATTGTCAATGAAATATGCAAGATAAAAAACATATATTTTAAAGGGTATAAAATCTGGTATGACAAAACAATTAACTTGTACCCATATGGTTATCCTTTTTCATATGTTTCAAATCAGCTACATCAATTTATTTTGATATTTCGAAAGGAGGAATAGCATGGAGACAAAAAATCTATGGATTCTTACTGAAGAAAGACCCAAAAGAGAAGTGATTGCCAAAATACTTTATAAATTTTCAAAAGACCATCAAATATCTTGTTTTATAGATACAATTAGGATACTACCTATCCTGAACGAAGATAGAAGATTTTCTTTTATGTATGAAATAGTTGGTTTCCATTGTAATCGAGTGAATAAGGTATTTCTACGAATTGTGAGCGGATATTCTAGCTTCGTGGATTTTTTAGTTTTCTATCAAGATGACCAACCTCTAGAAACCGACTCCCCCATATATGCTATAGAGGAGACAAAGACAGATGACGCTGAAAGCAGAAACACTGGGGTGTACCAGAGAGCTTCTAAGTTTGTGTATGTAAATTACTTTTATCCAAGCATTAGAAAGGTAATGCTTTACAATCTAAGAATTACACAGAAAGAGTTCCCAACAGGAACTTATGTATTTGGTACAAGATGTTTACTTACAATAGGCGTGGAAATTTTAGGTAAAGATTTACCTTCAGGTACTTTCAGTCCTTTTAGAAGTGTAGATGAGCTAATCGAAATGAAATCTTCAATGCGAAAAGCACCAACGGGAAATATTCCCATATCTATTATGAAAAATGTGGACGAAATAAGAATTTCTGGTAGATTGTACAAGTCTGGCGGTTTAGCACATGACCCAAACATAGGTGCATTAACTTTAATATGCGCAACCTTGAGGACACTGGGTTGGGAAAAAGACATTATAATTACTTCACATGGATTAGAACAAACACACCTAAAACACGATAACAAATTTGTACGGATTGCGAATATTCTAAATATTAAGTTAGAGGGTTTAAAAGTTCCTGTTTCTTTAAAAGATTGGGATTATTGGAAGTATGAAAACGAGGGAGAAAAACTGGCTACAATTTTTATTCACCTAATTGTGGAAAATTTCACGAACGGAGGAACAATTTTTGAAAATCATGCTGGAAGTGAAAAGGGCTATTTCATTACAAACAAAGGAGAGCCAATACCTTTACAAAAGTACGTGGATAGGGAAGCCTACAAGAAAGGAGATAAAGACAGTATTGTAAGTATTCCAGACTTAATCCTAATTGACTTTAATAGAAGTGAGATTATAAATGTTGAAGGCAAGAAATATGAATTTCGAATTAAAGCTATTGAAGAGTTAAAGAATTTTACGCCTATTGAGGATTTATATATCAAAAAATACTATTCAGATTACAGAATAATACGAAGTGTTGTCTTATATGGTGGAACAGCTACAAAAGTCATTGAAATTGAGGTGGGTTTCTTATTAAATAAGTATGGGGATTTATTGTTAGGAATAAGAGCTCCCGATTTATTTAAGGATGCGATTAAAGGTTTACTTGATTTCTGGTTCAACGTTAATTGAATACTCGGATACCAACCTATCCCTAACATTACAGGATTTGCTTAAAAGATTAAACGGGCTCGGTCGGGCCC
>DARG01000018.1 GCA_002503215.1 Candidatus Parvarchaeota archaeon UBA446 | reverse complement strand
AGCTGACTGTGCTTTCTTATCTGATAACATATACCAAATTAATAAAGAGAGCAAATAAAAGGATTTGTAACTATTGAAGTATATTAAACTAGAGCCTTTAAATTAAGAAAAACTAATTTGTTGTATAATTTTTTTAGGTAACCTAAATATTAATCTAGAATGCCCTCACCAGGATTTGAACCTGGGTACCCGGTTTAGGAAACCGGTATTCTGTCCAAGCTAAACTATGAGGGCATACTCTAAATAAGACTACTAGATTAAATTAATTATTTTAAAGCTATAAATATCATACAAAGTCATCTTATTGTTTATGGTGGATTACAATCCTTTTATAAGTATTACTTATTCCAAGAATGATACAATCGTAAACAGAGTAGACGATAAAGTAGAATTAATGTTACTTGTCAATGAAACCCTTGATCATGGTGGGGTAATAATACTAAAAGGATCTCCAGGAATAGGAAAAAGCACAGTTATAGGTATTTTAGAGAGAGAACTTTCTAAAGCTAAAGACATAGATTTAATAAAAGAAGATTTTACTCCTATCGTTTACAACAAGCTTAGAAATATACAGGACAAGCCGGGCAGGAGGCTGCTTGTAATACTTGATGATTTTAATAATATAGATATGTTGGATAAACTAGGTCAGCAAAAAGTAATAGACCTGATATATAATATGAGCCAAAACATGGCGATTATGCTAATAGAAAACAGAGATGAAGGAGTGGAAACAGTATTCAAAAAGCAAGGTAAAATTTTTAATAAATATCAACTTGATGGACTTAAAAAAGAGGAGATGAAACAACTTATAATAAGCCGCTTAAATACCGTTAGAAAAAATAAATCTGATTCTTTGGAGCCGTTCACACAGGCGGAATTTGAAAAGATTTATAAAAAATCCGAAGGGAACTCAAGGATAGCACTGCTTATCTGTTCTGCATTATACGATAAAAAAATAAACAGTATAATATAGAAAGTACTCCTAGTAAATTAGTATGAAAACGAATATTAAGCTGGCCATAGCTTTATTGGTTATATTTGCCGCAGTGCTTGTAGCTAGCCAGTTTTTTGCGGGCATTAACTTAAAACTATTTTCAGTAATATCAGCACAGACTGGAATAAGTTACACTGGAGGTTTAAACTCACCGTTTTATTACCTGATTTACATAATAATCGCTGGACTTGCAGTGCCTACAGCAATAATACTGCTCTTAATAAAATACAAAAAAATGAGGATAATAAATCTGGTAATTATAGTTTTATTCCTCTTCGTTATGTACGGTTTCTCTGATCTTTTAATGCTTGATATCTATGTATTTGGATTGCATGGGAACTTAAATTCTACTGGTTTGTTGCTGTCGGTATTCTCACTTTTAGTTTATGCATTACCGGTCTTATTTACTGTTTATTACTTCAAGTACGCTGGAAAATACGGAAAGGACATTTTAAACATTATATTATTCGTTTCCATATCAGCGATAATATCGTTATACTTGAACATATTAACGGCTTTGATTCTTATAGCAATAATAAGCGTATACGATTACATATCTGTGTTCATAACCAAACATATGCTGACTTTGGCAAGCGCTTTTTCTGGTAATTCTTTTGGAGGCATATCCCTTATGGCCAAAAAAACAAAGAAAGCCGCTGTTTTTCTTGGAGGTGGAGATTTGGCCTTCCCTGCGATACTTGCCAATGAATTCTTTCTGCATTACAACTTGCTTTCCGGCATATTCGCAGTTATAGGTGCAATAATCGGTTTATCTATCATACTTTTCTTTGGAAAGAAAGGAAAAGGATATCCCGCCATGGCTGCAATAGGGCCTATGGAATTTGCAATGCTTGGACTTTATTTTCTAGTAAAGTTTATAATATAACGCTGTTATAAATATTCAAAGAAAATGGAAATAAAAGTAAAGGAAGAAGATGTTATAAAAGGACTTAAACAGTGCTATGATCCTGAGATACCTGCAAACATTTATGATTTGGGATTAGTATATAAAATAGAAATAAACGGAACTGAAGTAAATATAGTCATGACATTGACCTCTCCTTTCTGCCCCGTAACGGATTACTTGGTAGAAGATATAAGAGGGAAGGTAATGGATTTTTCGGGAGCCACTAAAGTTAATATAGATATAACATTTGATCCTCCTTGGACAAAAGATAACATGACTGATGAAGCTAGAGCAGAACTGGGAATTTAGTTTCTCTCCAACCAGTATGCTATAAGATTTTTTAGTTCGGATAAAATCTATTTTTCTTAAAACTTATTTATCTGAAAGCATGCTTAGTCCAAAAAGTTCTTATCTTTAAGTTTTTCTGGCAAGTAAGTCTCTGTCATAAACGAAAGGCCTTTGGCAGTAAATGCATCTAATTCAACCTTTGCCCCAAGTTTTTCCATAGTATTGAGCTCTTCCATCCACTTCTTGTTATTCTTAAACCAATCATAATTCTTTATCTGCTTTATTCTTGCTATATCAACGTCCTTAAACTTAATTAGATGTCTCCTCAAACCATACTTGTCTATGTCTTCCATAGTAAGGCCCATAAACTTTGCTTCTGGCAGTGATAACTTATCTGATACGTGTGCAAGTGCTATGGATCCAAACTTTATAGCGGAATATATGTAAATACCCCAAATATCTCCATCCGTTAAAACGTATACAGGCAAGTTATGCTCTCTGCTCAGTCTTTGTAGTAACCTTCTTATCCCTCTCGTAGCCTGTCCCTGACTTGCTATTATTACGCAATGCAGCTTCTTCCATGCTTTATCTTCGTTAAGTCTATCCCAGATTGTAGCCTTCTCCATATATATTACAAATTTAGCATCCACTTTTTTGAATATCAATTCCTCTACGTTACTTGGTACGGCCCATCCCCCGCTTCCCATCTTTGACCAGTCTATTATATCTCCTCTGTCTTCTACAACTACTTCTCCGGCAACTGCGCCGTTCTTATTGGCATTTATATTCAACTGCTCCCTCGTTAGATCAGTTATAAGCTCTAAATCTTCTATTGCCTTATTCGTCTCAGTCTGGTCATCTACTATGTCTATTTTAGTACCGGGTATAGTTCTTCTTACTTGATAGAAGGCAGACCTTAAACTTGTATGCTTTTCGCTCTTTATCAGCTCTCTGCTTACGGCAGCCATTGCCAAAGTCTGTGTAAATTTCCTAACGTGTCCAACATTTAGGAAATACCTCTTTGACATCTCATCACCTAAAGTAATCATCCTGTTTTCTTCGTCGTACTTAACATTGGATAAACCTCTTACAGGCAATGTAACATAAGGATTCCCTCCTTTCTCGATTTGCTTGTAGATATCTGCTCCTAAGTTCTCAAGAATTTCCTGTCTTTTCTTTCTCGATTCTTCTATTTCTTTGTTGTCCATATTCACTCCTCTTCAGATGACGCATCGGATTCTATCTTACTAGAGATTACATCTCCTTTGCTAAGACTCTCCTCTACGTTCTTTTTTACTTCGTCTTTCTTCTTTTCAAGCATATTTTCTATCTTTGCTTTTATCTTCTTTTCATCTATATCAGTAAGCTTTGACAGAGAATAAGCAAGTTCTATACCGTATTTATCGAATAGATTAATCCTTTCCTGAAACAAACTGCTCTTATGTTTTCTATTGAGGAAAACCGACAAATTTCTGACCAATTCTTGCAACGCAAGTTTTATTTCTTTTGTTATGACTGGATAACTTGCAACTGAATTCTTACTTTCATTTGTATATGGAACCCATACAGAAGCTATATGTATTATAAAGACAAGCTGACCAACTGGTACTTTATTTTCTACTTTAAGACCGTATCGTGAGTAATCTACACCTAGGAAACTTTGTGTAAGTGCACATGAAGATGAATCGAAAAGCAGAGGAATCTTATTAGCAAACCTCATTAACATAGCTTTGTCTGACTTGATCTCGCCGCCATAAGCTGCAGCCACCTCTATCTGAAACGGCATCCCTCTGTATACTTCAGGCTTTCTGGTAACTGATTTTATAAATTCCGGTGAGTATTCCTTCTTAAGACTCTTTTCCAATTCCTCTCCTCCTATGGGGGACAAACAATCTGTCTGTGGCCTCATAAGGTCCAGCGACTGAAGGGCCTTTAAAATTGAGTTTGCCTGCACTCTATCTATTTCCTGTGGTTTAAGCTTTGGATCTATACCAACGCTCTTTAGAACCTGATCTGCTACTGCGCGGCTTACTCTTGAAAGTTCATTCTCAAGCACAGCTATAACAGTTCTTTCCGTTGAATTTTTAAGTATACGCATAAATATTCCCATTTCTAAACCTTCTGGATGCGGTTTTATTGACACAGGCTCTTTAGGAAGTCTTTCTATAACACGTTTATATGTAATCTTTTCTCCGTTCGGATTTATGTAAATTATAGTTGCATGGGGATTGACTAAAGCCGTTCTCCTCACATACTCGTCTAGGCCTTTGTTACTGCTTATGTAAATCCCTTCTATCTCTAAATCTATGCGTGTACCTGATTCATACGGAAAATCTTCCTCTTTTTCTTCAAGTACTTCCGGCTCATTCTTAAGTATGTTTATCTGAACTTTCATCATCTTTGCCTTTTTAGAGCTTTTTACTTTTGATACTATAGTTGCTGGCTTTCCAGTTGTAAGCTGCGAGTAAAGTACTGCAGAGTGAATACCGATACCCTGCTGACCCCTGCTCTGCCTCATAGACTGGAACTTACTACCATAAAGCATTCTTCCGAATATATCGGGTATCTTTGATTCTATTATCCCTGGACCATTATCCATTATGCTTATGAGAAATATTGGAGCATTCTTCTTTAGTCTTAACTGAGTGCCATTCATAAGAACTGAAATTTTGCCATTGCTTTCTGAGACATTAAAGGTTACATCTTCAAATGACATTGAAAGGTTGCCGCCTCTAATCTGTTTCGACTGACTATTCCCTTTGTACAAAATCGTGAATTCGTTTTTCTTTACTATCATCTGTCCAATGCTCTGCTTTTCGCCTATTAACTGATAATTATCGCTAAGAGCCTTTACATTTATGGTTATTTCCGGGAGGGCTACTTTCTCATTACGCTTCTCCTGTATATGCCCTAACTCTTCACATGCGTCCAAAGAGTTATCCACGGCTTCCTTTACACACGTTAAAAGAGCCTTCTGTTTATTATCAAAACCAAGCAAATGCCTGTTTTTTTCAAAGAACTCTGTTACACTTATAGCTCTCTGTCCTTTTGCGAGCTCCTCAGCGATTTCCATTAAGATACACCTCTGCTTTCTTCTTATTTATCATAGCAAACACATTATCATGTTTAGCTCCTCTTAAAATCATATCCACTGCGGAATGCACAATAGATAGATTTTCTATCTGTCCTATAATACTTATAGTTTTCCCATAGACATTTATGTAACATAAAGTCTCTCTCATAAGTCTTTTTTTAATCATTCCTCTTGAACCTATAACTCTCCCTTTCAGCTGCATGGCCCTTTTATCAGAAGCTGTATAATCTCTAAGGCTTATTACTATTATATCATAATCATCGTCAAGCAATAAAGAGGATATGTCAGCATCAAAACCGCGATTAAATGCTGTTACCACGTTTTTTACAGACATTACCTCCAATGCACTTTCGCCTTTTATATGGGCAGTGCTGCCTTCAAATTCGATAGATACATCATGTAGCTTTATCTTCTGAAGCAACTTCTTTTGGCTGCTTAGCTCCTTTGCTTTTTTAGAGCTCATAAGTATTTCATCTTCCATTTTAAATTTCCTTTGACATATACCATTTATATCTGGAATAACCCAGACTTCTATAATATTCTCTTACTCCAACACCGGATATAACATTTATCCTATTTATGGAGTACTCATACCGTGAAATTCTTTCCGCTTCCGCCAATAAAGTCTTGCCAAATCCTTTGTGTTGGAAAGCTGTGTCGCTCTTTCCATTTATGTTTAGTTCTTCCCCGTAAACATGAAGTTCCCTCACAAAAGCTGCATTTGAATCATCAGCTATTCTAAGCCGTAAAAAAGCTATAAGCGCATCATTATTAACGTCCTCGAAACTTAAGAATATTTCATCTCCTCTAGAAGCGCGATAGTTCTCCCTCTTAAGTTCTATTTTTATGGGTTTAGATATCCTTGTATGTCCTATTTCACGACTTCTTATGTCATTGGATCTCTTTCCTTTTTGAACCAAGCTTTCCTCGACTTCCTGCCGCAGATTGGTTGTTTTTATACCTTTATCTATAAAAGTAGAAGGTATGTCTCTTTCTATTCTCATTATCCTAAGCCATCTTGGCGCATTTATCTCTGCTTCTGTTATAAGTTTTATAACATCCTCTTTAGGGTATGGGTTATATTTTCCTTTTTTAGACATTTCATAAAGCCCAGTACCTCTTATAACAAGCGTAGGATATAATTTTATAGCATCTGGCTTAAAATCTTCGTTAGTGTATATCTGATTAATTGTTTCTTTATCCTTATCAAAATCTGAGAATGGCAGATTTAGCATTATATGGTGATCGACTTTGTAACCATAATTCTTCAGTCTTCTTGTAGAATCTATCACATCATGGATAGTGTGTCCTCTGTTATTTCTAAGCAAAACTTCGTCATAAACGCTTTGCACACCCATCTCTACACGTGTTATACCAAAATTTAGCATACGCTCTATATCCTCATTACTGCATCTCTCTGGTTTTGTTTCGGCCGCAAAAGCCACGCACCTTACACTTGCCGTTTCATTAAATTTCTGCTGTTGCTCTAATGCTCCTTCTACTTTTTCTCCGTTGAATTCATTCATTGCCCTGTATATTTCTGTTATGTACTTTAGGACATAATCCTTTGGTAAAGTTGTAAATGTACCCCCTATGATTATCACTTCTATTTTCTGGGGAGAATATCCCATAAATAAATAGTGACTAAGTCTGGCGTTTACTTGTTTATATGGATCATAATTGTTGATAAGTGCTCTTCTGGCTGCAGGTTCAAAGCCAGTATAACTTTGAGGGGTGTTAAACTTAGTACCTCCTGGACAAAAAATACATGTCCCGTGCGGACAATCATATGGTTTCGTCATTAAAGCCACTACATTTACACCCGAAAGGATTCTTATTGGTTTTGATAGAAACAACTTTGAATATTTTTCTCTGTCTTCTAATTTGAAGCTGTTTAATATCTCTCCGTCTTTAGGTATATCTTGCATGCCTATATCTCTGCAAACTTTTCTTTTTAGAATTAACATTTCTTTTTTGTTTTCTATATTTTCATTGTTCATACGCTCTATGAACAAAGGCATAAAATCCTTTAACTTCTCTCGATTTTTGTAATAATCCATATAATTATAATTAATAAAATAGATTATATAAGATAGTATTATTATATTTTATTATATGGATAAAAAAGGACAGATGATAACTATATTCTTCTCATTTTTCCTTATAATCATGATTATAACACTTATAAGTATAGAATCATCTAACCTCAGCACTAATAAAAATGTAAATTCCTTGGTGCAGTCTTTTACTATACCAAAAATTCAGTATTACAGTTACCTTAATATTTTATCGCATGCCAATTCCATTACATTATCAAACCAGACCATAAGCACATTAAATTCCACACTGAATAACATATATAATAGCTATTTTAACAATCTAAATGTATCAACTAATCTACTTAATACCACAAATTTTTTTATACAACTACCAAGCAAACCGTCTCATATTTTAAGTTACGTTCCTGTAACCTTTTCAAACCTTCAGAATACCCCTACTCTTTCTCCTTTCCAGCAGATGGTTAACGCTTCCTATGCTGTTTATGGAAATTACTCAAACTCAGAACTAAGTAATGTAGAATTCTTTTATTTTAATGGTACAGTTATACCTTCCTGGCTTGAAAGTTATAATGCAAATGGAGCAATGTGGTGGATAAAAATAGGTAGTATTCCAGCTTCTTCCTCAATCACAGTCTATATGGGCTTTGCACCAAAAACTACTAATCTTTTAAACACAGTAAATGACGGAGAAGCTCCACAATTATCCA
>DARG01000022.1 GCA_002503215.1 Candidatus Parvarchaeota archaeon UBA446 | reverse complement strand
TATTCCTGTGTAAGGAACGGCACATACTCTATAATGGAATCGAAGAGACTTGGCAAAACTAGAGAGAGATTATCTTGTATAGGGATAGGGACTTGGCGTATAAAGAACGAAAAACAGAGTATAGATGCAATAAAACTCGGTATAAAAAATGGAGTAAATCTAATAGATACCGCTGAGATGTATGGGACGGAAAGAATAGTAGGACGCGCTATTAAAGGAGAAAAAAACGTTTTCATCGCTACCAAAGTGTGGCCTACGCATTTCAAGAACGATTCGCTAATTAAAGCATGCGAATGCAGTCTAAAGAATCTGGGAGTGAAGCAGATAGACCTATATCAACTGCATTGGCCAAATCGCTTCATTAACATAAAAGAAACCATGAAAACGATGGAAAGGCTGGTGTACGAGGGCAAGATAAGATACATAGGAGTAAGTAACTTCAACAAAAAAGAATTGATTAAGGCTCAAGAATCACTTTCTAAATATGATATTGTATCTAACCAAGTAGAGTACAACATGATAGCTAGAAGACCTGAAATAGAGCTTATGGATTACATGAAAAAAGAAAGGATAACAATGTTGGCTTATAGTCCTTTTGCTCACGGCGCTATATTTGGTAGGAGATACGCCAGATTACTGAAAAACGTAACTGAAATAGGAAATAAATATGAAAAAACAGTTGGTCAAATAATGCTTAGATGGCTTATACAAAAAGATATTGTAATACCGCTTACGAAAGCAAGCACTATAAGTCATATGAAAGAAAATATAGAATCTTCTAGGTTTAAAATAAACCAGAGGGACTTGAAATATCTTGATAGTTTAACACCCAATACAATAAATAACAGCTTCGAAAGATTTAAGCCTATACTGGAATTTTACTCGGGAGTAATATCACTTTTCAAAAGGTAATAGAGTACAAAGTTTCAAACGAAATCTAAGATAATCAATCAAAGCTATCTGCTTTTTTGCTCTCTTCTATTAATTTTTTCTGCTGTTCATCATCTTTTTTGAACCCTTCATCAATAAGCTTTTGTCTGCGCGACTCACTCATATTTGCAAAAAGGTTACACCAGTCTCTTCCTGAAACGACTAGGTTGAATTTTACAAGTGAAGGATGAGCACATTTTCCTCTTTCAAGTATATCTGCATTCAAAACATCATTTGGAACAAAGTACTTGCAGCCTAAGCAATTATCCGTCTGCCAACTTATGTTTTTATTATTTTCCATGATTATATTATTTATTTCAGAGATTTTATAAGTTTCTGACCCATAAGATCAGAGTAAGTTACCTGAACTCCGTCTTTTATCTTGTCTTTTAGCTCTTCGGGTATATCCGCATCAAAAACCTCATATGATTCCATATCCATTAATTGTGCTTTGTTTCCATCTAGACTTATTACCTGTGCTACTCTTTTTTCTATTATTGGTATCTTTGCTCTATCTTCTGCAGACATTACAAATACTCGCTTCTTACCGTCCAATATTCCAACGGCTTCAACTCTGGCCTTTGCATGCCCATGCTTTCCAGGCGCACTTAAAGATAAATCTGTTATCTTACATATGAACTGATCATCTACAAGTATAGTATCTCCTTTTCTTAACTCGTTTATTCCCGCAACTTTAAAATCCATAAGTCTTTTTGAAGATACAAGCATATAAATATTACGCTTTCTAGTATAATGATATAAATATAAAATATCAAAATTTGATAGGGGCAAGAAAACAACAAGATGGAAGATATAGATTATGGCAAATTAGCTATAGAATACTCGAAAAAATACAAGGGAAAAATTCAAATCAAACCGACTTTGAAAATAAATTCTATGAAGGACTTTTCAATCGTTTATACTCCAGGGGTGGCGGAAGTATCAAAGGCTATAAATCTTGACGAACGAATGTCTTGGGACCTTACTTGGAGGTGGAACACTGTTTTTATATTAACTAACGGAACTAGAGTACTTGGTTTAGGGGATATAGGGCCGCTGGCTTCTCTGCCAGTTATGGAGGGTAAATCACTTATATACAAAGAACTTGGAGGAGTAAATGCTGTACCTATTCCAATACAAACTAAAAACGTTGATGAATTCGTAAACGTCGTAAAAAACATAGCGGTAACTGCCGGTGGAATACACCTTGAAGATATAGAGTCTCCATTTTGTTTCGAAGTGCTGGAAAGGCTGCAAAATGAATTGAGCGTTCCTGTCTGGCACGATGACCAGCAAGGCACAGCAGCGGCTACGCTTGCGGGTTTAATAAATGCGACAAAACTGGCCGATAAAGATCTTAAGACCGCTAAAATTGTAATGATTGGTGCTGGTGCTGCAAATATATCTCTTTTCAATATATTAGAAAAGTTTGGTGTCAATCCAAAGAACGTAATATTGGGAGATAGCAAAGGTCCATTATATGAAAGCAGAGATGATGTAGAAGTAATGAAAAGTATAAACAGATGGAAGTATGAGGCGATGAAAAAATCTAACGGAGATGACATAAAAGAAATAAAAAAGTCATTTGAAAATGCGGATATAATAATAGCATTCAGCAGAGAAGGTGCTATAAAGGAGGATTGGATAAAGGTCATGAATAAAAAACCCATTATTTTTGCAAATGCTAACCCTAACCCAGAGATTACTCCTGAAAAGGCTAAGAAAGCAGGTGCTTATATTGTTTCCACTGGCAGATCCGATTATCCAAATCAAATAAATAATAGTCTTATTTTCCCTGCGCTTTTCAGAGGCGCTTTGGACTCTAGGGCCAAAAGAATAGATGATTTTACGGCGATATCGGCTGCAATTGAACTTGCAAAGTATTCAGCTGAAAAAGGAATAGACACTGAACACATAATAGCAAGTATGGAGGATAAAGAATTATATCCTAGAATAGCATCGGCTGTCGCTGAAGACTCTGTTAAGAGAGGCTTTGCAGAAATAAAGGAAGGAAAAGAATACTTCTATAACAAAGCAAAGGAGATTATTGGTTTAAATTAAACCAATATTAACTCCAAAACTAAAGTACTAAAACAAATAATCTTTTATAATTACTTGTATTTGTATCCTAGGTCTTCATAAGATATTAGTTTTACTGTAGAGCTGGCTCCCAATACTTTGCTACCGATGATGTATTTAATCTCGCTTTCTTCTGCAGCTTTCGCTATTTCATCGGTTATTATGCCGTCCAATATCAGCATGTAGATGTTTTCCAGATTCAATATAGCATCTTCTACACCTTTGTACGGTATTCTTCCCAGTATATCGAACTTTTCATTTACTAGAAAAGCTCCCCTAGTACCGATTATATCGTTTACTAATGGCGTGACCTTTTCCTTTATTTCCTGAGGTACTTCGACAGGTGGCTGCGAACTTCTCTTTGGAGAAGCGGATGCATGTTCTCTCTTCAGTGAAGGATCATACTCTTCAATAGGCACTTTAGCCCTAAGAGACTGATTTATTTCCTTCTTGGAAAGCTCTTCTACCTCTGTCCCGCTTGGCGCTTTTGCAATAAAGTCAACGTGTCCTTGCTGCATAAAGGAGTTTATTATCATATCCCCTCCTCTATCTCCGTCTACAAACAGCGTAACTATCTTTTTTCTGCTGAGCTCTATCACTGTCTTTGGTATATTAGTACCATTCATACCTATAACGTTTGAAAATCCGTGTTTAAGCATGTTCATGACATCTGCTCTACCTTCAGTAACTATTATCTCTTCTGAGTCCTCAACATCCGGCCCTGCTGGAAGCTTTTCTGAACCAAATTCGACGAATTCTTTCTGTCTTACGTCTTCATAAAGTTTCTGAAGAAGTTCTGTAGTATCAACGTCGGAAGCTTTCATTGCCTCTTCGAGTAATTGCTGTGCCCTGTGCATTATGTATTCTCTCTTCGATATTCTAACGTCTTCTATCTTATCTACCGATACGGTAGCCTTAGAAGGCCCTATCCTGTCTATAGTTTCTATAGCTGCGCCTATAAGGGCCGTTTCAGCCATGCCTAAAGACGTAGGAATCGTTATCTCTCCATTGGTTTTACCGCTGGATGAAGCGCTTTCTACGTTTATTCTTCCGATTTTTCCATTTTTCTGTGCTTCTCTTAAATCAAGCTCTTCTCCAAGTAAGCCTTCGGTTTGTCCAAAAACCGCACCTATTACGTCCGGTTTATCGATTAAACTGTCAGCTGTAAACTTAGCATGAAGGATATACTTAAAAGAAGTAGGTCCTATTTTTGCCATATTCAACACCTCCTATATATTCAAAAAGGCCCATTTTGAGCCAAATTGTTAATCGTTATTTAAGGTTTGTTAAACCAATATCACTTTTTTATGACTAACTATATAATTATATGATTTTTACGAGTTTATATAGTTTTCCTGTGCCCAGCCTTATATGGTATGCAGTAAGTCGGGCGAAAAGCCGTATACATCTACGTAACATTAAAAGTCATGTTTAAGGTGGCAGTCTGATTCAATGTGACAAAAACATATGAACTGGAGTTGCAAGAAATATTCCCGCTGATGCAACCAGCTTCGTCTTTGCCGTAATATCCAAACGGAAAAGTGAGGTTGACGGCAAACTCACCGTTCCTGATAACTCTTATGAACTCGGGAGAATGAGGCCATATTAAGACAGCAGACTGATTAGCCTTCAAAGACTGCAGCGCTATGGTATAACAAGTGGCTGTGTTTTTCAGATAACTTAGAGTGGCAGTGCTGTTGGGATTGACATTTCCAGAAAACGGCGACACACATCCAGAAGAATAAGTTATAGTTTTATTTCCTCTGTTAATTACTTTTATCAAAAGGTATAACTGGCCGGAATACAAATTAAATGTTGGGGTTACTGTAAATGAAAGATTATACAAAGAGGAAGTATTTAAGTTAACTATATTGACGCTCTGTGGTGGATTTCTTACGCTTGTAATATAGTAAAACAGAAGAACGAGGATTATTATAAACACAAACACTATATAAATTAAGCTACTTTTTCTTTCCATGCAATATGCAGCAAAAAGGGTCAATTAACCACTTCCTCAAGTAACTGTATATATGGCTCCTCACTGGATATTTTTATGCGGGTATTAAGAGGTATTAGCATCTGATCATCGCCATGTCCGAAAGGTAAGCCATACAAAGAGGGTTTATTTAGATTCAACATGTAGTCTTCTACTATCTCTTCCATCGAAGGGAGCACTTCGTCTGATTTTGGTATATCCGTGAAATCTCCAAACACAAAACCATTAAACTTATCAAGAGCCTTTGCAAGCTTTAATCTAAAAAGATATCTATCTACATCTCCAGAAGTAGTTGCTACGTCTTCAAAGAATGCTATCTTGTTCTTTGCGTCGGGAAAATAATCCGTTCCTATCAACGATGCAAAAAGAGATATGTTTGTGCCTTCGCTTATCCCTTCCGTAGATCCTGGAGAAATATATTTTATTACCTGATTTATATTTTTTGATATATCGTTTGATTCTCCTTTAAGGATGGAAAGAATGTTCTGGAAAGAAGGCTTCTTTATCTCATCGGCGTCTACTCCTGGCATAGGCCCATGAAATGTAACTAGCCCGGTAAACTTATGTATTGCCAAATGTAACGCAGTTATATCACTGTATCCTACAAATATCTTCGGATTAGCCTTTATAGCATCGTAATCTAGCATAGAAAGAATTCGCATGGAACCATAACCTCCTCTCGCACAGAATATCGCATCTACACTAGGATCTTTAAAGGCTTTGTTAAGCTCATCTGCCCTGTCTTTGTCCGGCGCCGCAAGGTCTGCCCGCTGTACCAATCTTCTCAGATTCTGGCCCAAAGAAACATTAAATCCATATTTTTTAAGCAGAGATATACTAGTAGAAAGCTGTTTAAGATCCGGTGGACTTGCTGGAGCAACAATTTTTATGTTTGCTCCCGACTTCAATTTAGGTGGTTTTATTGACATATTATACTCGTATTATAAATGGCATCAAATTCCGAATCCTTCCATTTAAATGCATGCTTAACTTGGATGTTCTTATAGATACCATATCCTTCTATATACATTATTCATAACAATTCAACCATATATACACTATTACTGTTATTTGTTTCTTGTAGCGGCAATGGTGCCTATACAAAAGATAAAATATCGAGATTTAGCACTAGCATTTAAAATTTAAAAAACGTTTATTAAAGCTTTTTATACTAGCTGTAATCTCTTAAAAATTGTATATCGACGCCGAAAATGGCAATATGGTATAAAAGAGGTATAAACGATGCTAGCATTCAACACACATAGATACACATGGATAGTCAAGAGTCTAGACTTAGCAGAAGGATTCTTTAAATTTAGGGACTGTAGTTTAAACAGCCATGAAAACAAAGATATTGAAAGAAAAATTGCAATGGCAGGTTATTGCCAGAATAGGAGGGACTGATGCAAATATTGATGCTTGCTGCAGGAGAATCCTCCAGATTTTGGCCATTTTCTGAAAGGAACCATAAGGCTTTTTTGAAAATCGGAGATAAATTGATTTTAGAACATGTTATTGATCAGCTAGAGGGACATGAAATAATATTGGTAGTCAACCCTAAAAGAGACATCGGTGAAAAGATAAGAAAAAAAGAAGATATAAAATTATTGGATCAGAGTGAGCCTTTAGGAATGGCTGACGCGATACTTAAAGCTAAAGGATTGATAAAAGAAGATATTATAAGTGTAATGCCATATCACATTAATTTGGCCGATTCTATCGATGTTATAAAAGAAGTAAAAGCGCCTGCAATAGCTGTAAAACCGTACATTGAGGGAGATGAATTAACTAGAGGCATAGTAAAAATTAAAGATGGGAAGATAGTAGAAATAAGAGAAAAGGAAAAATTTGAAGAAGCCACACATGCTATAACTGGGATATACAAGTTAAATTCGGCTATACTGGATGAACTCGAAAAGGACAGCGGTAAAATAAGCTTTGAAGAGACATTGAATAGAATTGCGAAAAAAGAAGGTATAAATTACTTTGAATTAGATGCCATGCCCTCATTAAAATATGTAACCGACCTTCTGAATATAAGAGACTTGATTTATTATTCCATAAAGAAAAGAATAAGTAATAAAAAAGAACATCAAGAAAAACAAATAGAAGATACAGTTATTATTGGAAATAATGTAGAACTTGGAAATAATGTTTCAATAAAAGGCAATACTTTCATAGGAGACAATTCATTCGTAGGAGATAATTCTTTAATAAGAGACAGTATAATAGGAGAAAATGTAAGAGTAGGTTTCGGAACAGAAATAGTAAGGACAATATTGATGGACAACACACATATACACAGCGGATTCATTGGAGACAGTATAATAGGAGAAAATTGCAGAATTGGCGCAAATTTCATAACCGGAAATAAAAGAATTGATAGGGGCAATATAAAAATAAAGGTAAAAAATAAAGATTATGATACTGGAATGAAAAGATTGGGAGTTATAATGGGTGACAACGTTAAAACTGGTATAAATGTATCGGCTATGCCAGGTACACTGATAGGCAACCATTCTATTATAGGATCTAACACGGAAATAAAGGGAAAGATAGACTCTAACAAAATGGTTTACAGTAAAACAAATTTGATTGAGAAAGACATATGAAAACGGTGACTATAATTGGTGGTAGCGGCGCAAGGAATACTCTAATAGCCCTAGGAAAGATAAAAAATATAAAAATAAACAACATTGTCACAATGTTTGATTCGGGAGGATCTACTGGATACCTTAGGAAAAAATTTGGGATTTATGCATTGGGAGATTTAAGGGATAGAATGCTTGCGGTTTCAGAAAATGAATACCTGAAGGATATAGGCTCACAAAGAATAGAAATGGAAGGAGTTGAGCATAGCGTAGGTAATTTACTTTTATACAGTTTAGTGAAAAAGTACGGTAAAGGATATCTAGAAGTAGCGAAAAATATATTTAAGACTCCTGAAAATGTTGATTTTATTCCTATTGTAGATGATATAAACTGCTCTGCCAATCTAGTGATAAAAACTGACAGTGGAGAATTTCTTGGAGAAGCCAGCCTGGATAAGAATTCCGATAAACCGCTTAATATACAGGACATTAAATTGGATAAAAAGGTTAACATGAGTGAAACGGCTGTAAACGCCATAATGGACTCTGATTTTCTTATATTCGGCCCGGGAGATGTTTATTCATCCATACTTCCAAATACTCTTGTTGAAGGATTCGATAAGACTATATCGAAATCCAAGGCCAAGAAAATACTTATCATAAACATTATGAATAAGAAGTCCGAAACAAATGGATTTAAGACGTCCGATTTTGTAGAACTTTTTGAGAAGAGGGGGATAAAACTGGATTACATTATGATAAACAAAAAGACTCTGCCCATAAAGAAGATAAAAGGAAAATACGGAAATTTCTCTGGTTGGGTTGAGGATGACCTTTCCAATGACAGGACTATGAAAGGAGATTTCATAAACGAAAAAATCCCATACGAACACGATCCTGATAAGATATTGCCAACGTTGAAGCGCATAATAAATTAAAAGTCGACTAAAGCAATAAAGAAAGCATTTATAGAGTTATGGGTTTTATATGGCATGGAAGACCCTGTTTGCCAGATGGAAGTGACGGAAAAATCACCCTATAAAAGCGCAGTAAACGGAAAAACATATTATTTTTGCTCAAAAGAATGCAAGGACAAGTTTGACATAAACCCCTTAAAGTACCTTAGATAAGACAGATTACGATGCCAACAGACCCAGTGTGCGGTATGCATGTTCCTTCAAGCTCCGATATAAAGCTTGAACGCGATGGTGACGTTTATTACTTCTGCTCCACGACCTGCAAGATAAAATTTGAGGAACCGGAAAACGAAAACAGGCGTGAGCTCATCGCGCTTGCGGTGGCTTGGACATTTTCTATACCGATATTGATAATCAATTATGCATTTGCGTTTCCTTTCAAGGATTATGTTATGCTTGTACTGGCCATACCAGTGCAGTTCTACTCCGGCATACGCTTCTATAAAGGGGCTTACCAGGCGATTAAAATGCGCTCCGGTAACATGGACCTCCTTATCTCCATAGGGACCCTTACGGCTTTCGCGTTCTCTTTGACCATAACATTGTTACCAAAAATCCTGCCAACCCAAACGGTTTATTTTGACGCCTCGGTTTTTATAATCTCGGTCATAATGACCGGGGACTATCTCCAAAGTCTGACAGAAATAAGAGCTAACAGTGCAGCAAACAAGCTGCTGAAGGACCTGCCTTCAACGGTACACCTAATTACAAAGGGGAGGATAAAGGAGGTGGATCCGTTCACACTCCAGAAAGGAGATTTAATACTCATAAAGCCGGGAGAAACGGTTTCCGTAGACGGCACTATAGTGGATGGAAAGACGGAGATAAATGAGTCATTGATAAACGGGGAAGCTGAGCCTGTAGTAAAGGTAAAGGGGGCCAGAGTAATATCCGGTACACAGAACATAAATGGAGTTATACAAGTAAGCGTAGAAAGGGCGGGAAAGGACTCTACAGTGAACCAGATGTATACCTTGATAAAAAGGGCCGCCAGCGGGAAGCTCAAAGTACAGAGAATGGCTGATCTGTTCTCTTCCTATTTTATACCTGTGGTTATTGCAGCCGCGCTGGTTTCTGCAGCGATATGGTTCATACTGTTAAGCAATAGCAGCAGCCCATTGGTTTATGATATAACCATCCTATCATTTGTTTCTGTCATAATAATAGCATGCCCGTGTGCGATAGGACTTGCTACGCCCGTAACCCTGCTGATAGCGTCAAACGTATCTTCTTCCAGAAACATACTTCTACGAAACGTAAACGGTTTTGACAGGCTCTCTAAAGTTAACATGGTCATATTGGATAAAACAGGCACGCTAACTGACCCTAGACCGGAGATAAAGGGCATAATACCCGCGAAAAAGTCATATAACGAGATGCTTGTACTCAGATATGCAGCTTCTTTGGAGCAGTATTCAAACCACCCTATAGCAAAAGCCATAACCGATTATGCATTGAAAAGGAACGTAAAGCTGCTAGAAGTGTCGGATATAGAAGAAAAGCCGGGCGAGGGGATATGGGGCAGGGAAAATAAAGAGGATGTGAGCGTAAGAAGAGCGAATGAAAAAGGTACGGTAGGAGTATACGCAGGTGACTCCCTTCTCGGAGAGATAACTATGTCATACAACGTAAAAAACAGCGCTATGTCGGTAATATCAAAGTTTAGGTCGGACAGTATACCCATCGCAATGATTACAGGAGACGCTGAAGACGAAGCAAAACGCATAGCAAACCTGCTCGGCATTACCGACGTGCATTTCGGGGTAAAACCGGATATGAAGGCAGAGATAATAAAAGGATACCAAAAAAACGGGAAGTACGTAATGTACGTAGGTGACGGAATAAACGATGCAATAGCGTTGGAAACGTCGGATTTTGGAGTCGCTATGGGCATTGGAAGTGACATAGCAAAAGAAAGCGGTGATGCAGTGTTATTGAAAGACGATCTGGGTTTGCTGTACGATCTGTATGTTATAGGCAACCTAACAATTAAAAAAGTAAAGCAAAACATAGGGTGGGCAGTCGGGTATAACGGCGTTCTTATCCCAATCGCAGGCGGCGTGCTTGTCCCAGTGTTCGGATTGGGCATGTATGCGACCCTGCCTCTGCTAGCCGCAACGGCTATGGGAATGAGCTCGGTAAGTGTAGTCGTTAACTCGCTGCTGCTTAAAAACAAGGTAAAGAAAAGGCTAGGTGAAAAATGAAATATGCAAAGAAGGATGATGCGAATATTTATAATAGTGCATCCAAACATATTCCATGAATCTTGAAGCAATAGTGGAGAGAGTGATACAAAAAGGAGTAGAAATATGGGATATATCGTCGCTGTCGGGCCCCCTTGTATTTTGTGGTGTGAGGATAGATGACAGCGAAATAGCGAAAGAGCTAAAGATTATGAACAGAAAAAACAAAGAAGGACTTAAATCATTGTATGACAAGCTTAATACCGATCTATTTGTT
>DARG01000012.1 GCA_002503215.1 Candidatus Parvarchaeota archaeon UBA446 | reverse complement strand
GGCTTTGTATAAATAGTGGAATCTTGTATAATAAGTCCTGATTTTGTATAAAAAGTAATCCTTAAATTTTTTTAGATTCATAATCCGCTTACAAAATGCGATAGGCTACCGCTATAGAAACAAGCCACGTTTCCTTGGGTTATGGGAAAGACACGATGTTTAGGTTAGTTGAACCTTTAAAAAGTACTCATAAGTATAAGAAGAACCAGAACGGCATTGTTATTATGCGATCTGTATAACTTATCTCTTGAACATCAGATACAATTACCCCATACCTCGCTTTATACATTTCAATAGCATTTTTTATCTGAGCAGTATCCTTGTTTAATCCAACCTCTATGGGTACGTTTTGGTCAGCAAGCGGGTTTTCCAAGATAAAATCCACATTAGTTTCATATCTTGCATCATAAAAAAGATTGTATAAAGTACCAGTCGTAAAACATAATTTATGCAGTGTAGAACCTACAGCATTTTCCCAAAGTAAACTTTTAATATCATTTGTTATTGTTGTTTTGCCGTTCAAATAGAGTAGTGCGCTAAGTAAGGTAGGGGACATAAAATAGAATTTGAAAGCTTTGTTTACCCCCCGTCTATCTAATGGGGAAGGATGTGGTTTTACTGAAAATATCAGGTGGGTTTTTTGAAGGGTATCTAGTATACTATTCAATTTAGCAAGTGGTATGTTAAGATTTTCAGATAATTTTGTCTGCGGCAATTCTCCAGATGGTTTTAGTGCTACAGCTCCTATTACTCTCATTATTTGGGGTATGACATCCATTTCATAATTGTTTATTGTTGGAACGTCTTGAGATACTATCCTTGTAATCATATCGAGTATCCTACGATACGCTATCTCTTTTGAGGTTATGAGCCCATAAGGGAACCCCCCCATAGTAAGATAATCTTCAAGACTCCCACTCAGACTTTTGCGTTTTGCTGCAATATCCTCTTTTATTTTAGCGATTGTTTTGTTTAAAATCGGAATCATGCTGATATCATTTTGAAGTATAAGTCTTTTTAGGCTCTCGGCAGTTCCACGTAGGGGGAATATATTATTACTCATGAGTTGGTATTCCATAAAATTTAACGGGAAAAGTGGTTCTTTTATCGCTCTCCTTGCAGTATCTGTGTCTATATTTAGAGCTAAAGCAGAAGAACCAGTTATAACTAAGAAAATATTTTTAGACGAATCGAAGATAGTTTTTGATGCAACTGCCCACTTCTTATCAAATTGGGCTTCATCAACTAATATAAACAATTTTTCATTGAGGTCTTCTATGGTGGTGTTATGTATCTCAGAACAGAAGTTCTTTACGGCTTCGTACAATGGGCTTTTACCTTCCGAATACTCAGGTTGCAGCATAACTTGGTCTAAGGATAGGTAGAGCATATTCTCCTTAGGCACGGGTTTTTTTATTGACCCCTCAAAACTACCTTTAGCTAACCTATCATACGCTTGATATAAAATTGTTGATTTGCCTATGCCTCTCAATCCATACAAAATTACCATTCTTGAGTCTCCTTCATTATTTATGAACGACCGTGCAAATCTCATTACTCTATAGAGTGCAGGCCGTTCAACTAATGTCCCTGCTTTAGTGTTTTCCTTTATTAGGGAAGGCATAGCATTTATTCTTTCTTGCAAATATTCTTTCCAGGCCATATTATTCATTTAAATAATAAAGTATATATGCCTTTCTGTTCATTTAAGCGAATAAGCTTTTTACAGTCGTCAAATCTTATTCAATAAGGTGTATAGTATATTATTCATTTAAAAGAATAAGCTTTATATATCTTATTGTTCAATATAATGAATAAGGTGAATAAAATGATCTGCCAAGACCTTCTTAGACTAAGAAAACAGAGGGGTTATGCAATAGCTCAAACACAAAAAGTAATCCCAAAAAATGGTGATTGGTTAGTACCTTCGCAGACTAATCCGCATCAAATTTACAAAGTAGCACTCAGAATAGATGGGCCTACTTGCACTTGCCCTGACTTCACGGAAAGAGGGCTTAGATGCAAGCACATATTCGCTGTGGATATAACCATATCGAGAAAGTTCAATCAGGATGGCACAACTACAATAACGCAGACAAAGCGCATTACATATCCGCAGAATTGGCCCGCTTATGATAAGGCGCAAATAAAGGAGCAGGAGCTATTTATGGAACTGCTTTTTGATTTATGCAAGGATATAGAAGAACCTCTATACTCTTTCGGTAGGCCCAGACTGCAATTAAAGGATATGGTCTTTTGCTCTGCACTAAAGGTATATTCGACATTTTCGTTGAGAAGATTTCAAGGCGACGTAAAGATTGCCGTAGAAAAGAACTACATAAGTAGGCAAAGTTCCTTTACGGCAGTAGGCAAATACATACAGAGCGAGAAATTTACACCCATCCTAAAAGAGCTAATAACATTATCAGCTATACCATTAAAGGCAGTAGAAACAAAATTCGCAATAGATAGTTCTGGGTTTAGAACAACTAAGTTTAATGACTATTGCAGAGAAACACACCATACAGGTAAAGAGCATGAATGGATTAAAGTTCATATTTGCACAGGCGTAAAGACCAATATCATAACTGCCGTGGATGTTGGCTTAGATGGTAATTGGAAAGATAGCGATTGCCCTCATTTTATACCACTTGTAGAAGAAACAAGTAAAAGCGGTTTTAATATGCAAGAAGTATCGGCAGATAAAGCCTATTCAAGCAGAGATAACTATGGGTATGTAGAGCAAATAGGCGGAACTGCATACATACCTTTTAGGTCTAATGCTACTGGAAAACCAAGAGGTAAAGGACACATATGGCGTAAAATGTTCAATTATTTTGTATATAATAGAGAGGACTTTTTAGAGCATTACCATAACAGAAGTAATGTAGAATCAACCTTTAATATGATGAAGGCAAAGTTCACTGACTTTGTAAGAAGCAAAGATAAGACTGCACAGCTAAACGAGGTACTTTTAAAGGTTTTATGTCATAATATTGTAGTGCTTATACAGGAAATGCATGAGTTGGGAATAGAACCTAAATTCTATATGGGTGTTTAAATGATAATAACCGAAAATCAATTAGGAAAAATTACTAAAATTGATTCTTTATTCGATAAAATCATAAACGGCGACGCAATTTCAGTCATGGGAAGGCTTCCAGCCAAATCAGTAGATTTGACCATAGCAGACCCACCCTATTTTAAAACCGTAAACGAAAAATGGGACTTCAAATGGAGGACGGAAGAGGACTATTTAGTATGGACAGAGAAATGGATTAAAGAGTTGTCAAGGATTGCTAAAACAAACTCGTCATTCTGGCTCTTTGGTTATGTTAAACTTCTATCCAAGATACTACCAATAGCGGAGAAATATGGATTTGTTTTTAGACAGCAGATAGTAGTGGATAAGGGCATGAGGTCTATAAGCGGAAGAAAAACGAGCACTTATAAGATGTTTCCAACAACGACAGAGAGCATTTTCTTTTTCGTCAAGAATAATCAGCCTAACATAAAGAAGTTCCTTAAAGAAAGACAAAAGGAACTTGGTTTTACTGCCAAGGAAATAAATGAAAAACTGCACGTCAAAACAAATGGTGGCGGGGTTTGGTCGTTATACACAGGAGAAAATATCTTGGCGCAGATTCCAACAAGGGAAATGTGGGATAGACTGCAAGAAATACTTAAATTCAAGATGGATTATTCAGAGGTCAATTTCACATTTAATCCACAGATGGGATTTAGTGATGTTTGGACGGATATAGACTTCTATAAAGAGGATAGGAACCATTCAACGCAAAAGCCATTAAAACTAATCGAGAGGCTAGTAATTGCAAGTTCTAACAAAGGTAATTTAGTGTTAGACCCCTTCTTGGGAAGTGGAACAACTGCGGTGGCCTCAATGAGATTGGGCAGGAAATTCATAGGAATCGAGATTGATAAGAAATATTCTAAAATAGCCGAACAACGAATTAAAACAGAATTAGCACAAAAATCACTACACTAACGCCTGACATATTTTTGTTTGTATTTCTTTAGGACTTTCTTTTTCATGACCAATTTGTCGAAATCTTTTTGTGGAATATAAGGGAATTTCTCCACTATTTGCGTTTTTTTGAGTACAGATACCTTTTTCCCGAAAATTTGAATTAGTTGTTCCTTGCTCAACAAATGAGAGAACATGGGCTGTTCTTTAGGATGTTTCAAGTCCCAAAATTCTATTTCAACATCATTTTCAATTATGTCTGCATGAAATATCAGTTTTGGCCGCATCATAAAGAAATCGTATTTCAATGGATGAAGATTGCAAGGTGCAGGTTTCTCGCCCTTATCCGTCTTCATTTTGAAATTATTTACATAATAATCTGTGAAAAATGCCTTTACATAGCTCTCTTGTGGATTTACAGTCCACGCTCTAATCCTTATATTTTCTGATTCGGAATCTTCTTTGTCAAATAAAATGAAGATTATTCTGGGAACCCTATTGAGAAGCAAATCCAATTCATCATCTGACCTTATAGGAAATATCCAATGAGAACTTGTGTCTACTTTTATATCCGTAGAACCACAGTTTGGACATTCTTTTTGCCAGAGCAGAACATTTGCTCCACAGTTGTTGCAAGACCTCAACTGGTCTGCCCTGCTACATGATTTGATTTCAGAACCATCCGCCAAATCGTCTCCTCTTGCTGCACTACCTTTTCCTTTAATTCCAGTAATCAAAGAGGCGAGATGTTGACTCGGATAGGCAAATTTACCTTGTGCAGTCTGATTGGTAATTTTAGACCATTTGACCATTGATTTCTTGGGATTTATATACAAATCAAGTATGCACTCCTTTATCAAATTATCGCTGGTTTCTAATCTCTGTGAGTTTTCCATGTCCAACGTAAATAAAACACTGGAAAGATTAATAATGGATGCTGTATAAAAGGTCCTCACTCTGTATAAAAAGTGCCTCTATTTATACAAAGCC
>DARG01000009.1 GCA_002503215.1 Candidatus Parvarchaeota archaeon UBA446 | reverse complement strand
GACTACTAAAAAGTAGCTTGTATATGTTGTTTTTTAGACTTTATATAGTAAGAATCAAAAGATGGAATAATTACTGACTATTCTTTATACTTAGAACTTCTATCTTAAATATGAGGGTTTTACCTGCCAATGGTGAATTAAAATCAATAGTTACATTAGTATTGTTTAAGTATGTAATTACTCCTATTTCACCTGTACTAGATCTTATTGATTCTCCTAATTTTAAGGAATTATTTCCAAATTCTGTTCTTGGAACAGTAATTATTAAAGAGTTGTTTACTTCTCCATAAGCTTCGCTTGGAGATAGAGTAACATTCTTAGTCTGGCCTACTTTCATACCTATAACAGCATTATTAAATCCGCTTATTACATCACCGGATCCAACTACAAATGAAAAGGGAGATTTTCCAAAATTTGACTGGATTATAGACCCATTTGTAAGAGATAATTGGTAGTACACACTAACATTATCACCAGTTGATACAGTAATTACATTCGTTTTATTCAAATTACCTATATTAAGGTATACTACTAACAATATGACTATAACAATAACAATTGGTATTGTGAGGTAAATTTTTTTAAATTTATTCTTTTTCTCTTTTATTTCTTCCATAACTAAAAATATTAATAAAAATTGCTAATATATTAAGTTTATCTCCTTTTTGAGGCATGTTATAGACTAAAAACAGATATAAACTATTAAAAATATGCTTATATGTAATAATAAATGAATAATGATATTTCGCTCGAAAAAGCCAGAAAATTATTAGAAGAAAACAAAAAGCAATTTTTCTGGGTAGGTGAGGAGGAGCATCTTGATACTGTAAGAGAAATCTTAGATATATCCAGCGAACAAATAACCTATCTAAACCCAGAAAAACTGTATTACTTGGATAATCTTAAAGTCTTGGAAGGGAATATCTTTGTATGTTATCATGGTAATACATCCAGAGCTGTTGCATCATATCTAAGTGAAGAAGGTATAAAGGCATACAGTTTAATTGGGGGAATAACCTCTCTATCTGGAGATATATTTTAAAATAGCCCAATAAATAACCAACTACACCAAATAAAAGCTTTTTTATTATACCAATATATAAAATTGTTTATTAGAATATGTTCAAAAGAAAAAAAATTAAAAATATTAAAGTTGACGATGACCTTTTACTTAGAGCCAATATAGCTCAAGGTATAAAAATTCTATATTTAGATAGACCAGTATTATTCTATCCAGAAAATAAACATTATGAAAGACTTAAAGACGTTTTCTCACAAATATCAAAGAACATACGAGATCTGAAGCCAAAAAAGCCAAGGATGCTTGTAATATCCGGGGACCATTTAGACTATGAGATTTTAACTGACGAAATGATTCAGTCAATAATTGATTATCTAGATTTTCTCCTTTACTTACCTCCGCCGAAGTCTTTATTTAGTAAATGGAGAAAATCCGTTGAATTAGGAAAAATGAAAGTGCCAACTATGTCCTACATACTTAATTCATTGCTTACTTATAAATTACCTGATTATTGGAAAGGTAAAATGGATCTTTATGCAGCTATATCCAAGTCAATCCTAGATATAATGAATGAAACTTCCTCAAATAAAAAAATAGTTGAAATTACAGATAAACTAAAAGAGAAAACAAGTAAAACAATAGATAAAAAAGTAAGCGATGAATACAAAGAAAAACTAATTAAATGGCTTAATCTTGGGTTAATAGTTTAAATCTTTTTACTTCTTCTTTTTGCTAGAAGGCATCACAAGTTTAGGCATTCCATGAACATGTTTGTATGAAGCGATAGAAATCTCTTCTAGTGTCAATCCCTTTGTTTCCGGAGTAAAGAATATCGTAAAGAAGAACACGAATATCATTAATGCCAATAACACAGCAAAGAAACTTGCTTTACCAATCGTCAATGTAAGGTAGGGGAAAAGAAAAGCCGATGCAAAAGATGCAATTCTTGTTATACCAGTTGCTCCTCCCATAGATGAAGATCTTAATTTGGTAGGAAGAAGCTCTATTGCATATAATCCCATAGTATTGCCTGGACCTAAATTACCAAGTCCATAATCAAGTATAAATGCAAGTATACCTATACTAATCGCTATTGTTCCTCCAATAGTCGAGGCGAAGAAAAACAGAAGCATTGCAATAGCCATACCACCAAAACCTAGAGCCTGTAATGGTCTCCTACCTATTCTATCATTTAGCATAACTGCACCAAATGCTCCTAGAAATCCAATTGGCATATAAAACATAAATGAATATAACAATGAAGTCGACCCAGCGACGCCTAAACTTTTAAGTATAAGAGGAGCATAAAGACCGATACCATAACCTGCCAAATCGTATACTATCCACTGAGTCCATACAATAGCAGTACGCTTACCATATTCTCCCTTGAATAGAGCAGTAAATGAACCAGCAGCAATATTAGCTTCTTTTTGTCTCTCAGATAATATAGCCTTTATGTCTTGAGGAGTTAAACCTATCTTCTGAGCTACGGTTTTTACATTTTTATCCATACTACCTTTATCCATGATTTTCCACCTAGCAGATTCCGGCATTCTTGTTCTAAGTATAACAGTTATAATAGCAGGTATTGCTCCCAATGCTAAAACCCATCTCCAGCTAGTAAGCGGGTTGAATAAAAAGAATACATAACCTAAGATAAAGGCTGCAGCTGCACCTATACTCCAAAATGTCCATACCCACCCATAACCTGCACCTCTCTTCTTATTAGGGTACATTTCTGTGGTGTAAACTGGGCTTAAAGCATAATCCGCGCCGACTCCCCACCCTACAAAGAACCTAAATATTATCATTTCGGTTATGTTTGTAGAGAAAGCTGAAAGCAGGGCAAAAACTGCGAAGAAAATAAGATCAAGAATATATAAGTATCTTCTACCAATTCTATCGGCGTAATGACCAAATATTACAGCACCTACAAAAGCACCTAAAAGCGCAGAACCTGTAACAAATGATTCGGTAAAAGCAGAATATTGAAATATCTTATATGTAACTAGAACCAATGTGAATACAGATATAACGCTTAAGTCATAACCATCGAGAAAATAACCCATTGCTGACAGAGTAGTTATAACTGATCTTCGCGGAACGTGAACGTTTTCACTTTTCTCTACCACGAAATTATTTATTTTTTTATATATTTAAAGCTTTCTATTGAGACAACGATCGTTTTATAGCACTTAACCACTCTGAATACACCTTGTTTATTGTTTCCCTTTTTTGTAATGGCCTAAAACTTGTATATTTTATATTAATATTTTTTATTTCGTTAAACTCCCAAAAATTAGTATTTAATCCTGCAGAAAAAGCAGCACCTAATGAACTAGCTTCATTTATTTTTTGACGGTAAATATTTCTGCCTATAAAATCAGATTGAAGTTGCATTATTTTGTTATTAATTGATACACCTCCATCAACCTTTATATTGATATTCTCATCGATATTCATACGATTTATTATGTCTTTTACTTGTAGGCATATTGAATTAGTAGCAGCGGATATTATGTCTAATTTATCTGTTTTGTTTGTTAAACCCATAATCAAACCTTTAGCATTTTCATCCCAATAAGGTGCTAAAAGTCCATTAAAAGCAGGAACAAAATAAATACCATTATTTTTCCTTTCTTGTATGGCTTTATCTATTTCATCAAATGATTTTATTATGCCTATATTTTTAAGCCAGTCAAAGATAGCTCCAGAAAATGGTATAGATCCTTCAAGCGCATAAAACACATCATTTTTGCCAAGAGAATATGCACATGTACTAATCAATCCGTCTTTGTTTATTATTTTCTTTCCAGTATTCTGAAGTATAAAGCTTCCGGTACCATAAGTAATCTTTATATCACCTTGTGATAGACAACGTTCACCGAATAGAGCAGCCTGCTGGTCACCCATTACACTACCTATAACTGTATTAAAACCACTTCTAGAAAAATTGCCAAACCCATTATTCTTACCATAATCAACTATATCCGGTAATATATCTCTAGGTATACCGAAAAAATTCATTAAATCGCTGTCCCAATCAAGCTTTCTTAAATTCATAAGCATAGTTCTTGATGCATTAGTGTAATCTGTATAATGCATTTTTCCATTTGTAAGATTCCATACTATCCAGCTGTCCATGTTTCCCACCAAGGCATCTCCACTTGAAACAAGAGTTTTGAATCTATCCGAATTTTTTAGTAGCCATTGAATTTTAGATGCCGAGAAGTAAGTACTTGGTCTTAAACCTGTTTTATCTTTAATTTTCTTTGTTATGCCTTTTTTATTTATTTTCTTGATATAATCTTTTGTTCTTGTGTCCTGCCAGCTTATTGCGTTGTATATTGGCAAGCTATTCCTTTTATTCCATGCAACAATAGTTTCTCTTTGGTTGCTTATTCCTATGGAAAACACTTGTTTTTTATTTATCTTTGCGTTTTTTACAGCTGCATTAATCACATACCTTACGTTTTGTATTATTTCTATAGGGTCTTGTTCTATGTAACCTTCTTTCTTTATTATTTGTTTATGTTTTTTATAAGCCCACCCTATTAGCCTAGCATTATGATCAAAAATTGCACATCTTGTACCCGTGGTACCCTGATCTATAGCCGCAACGTATTTTTCATTTTGCATTTTTTTTCAGAGTATGTAATACCATTCTGGGATTATTGGAGGTTATGCTATCTATATGTAGTTTAATCGCTCTCTTTACGTCTTCTATAGTATCTATTGTCCATGCTTCAACACCCAATTTATTTTTCTTTGCTATCTTTATGTCGTCTTCGTAAGTAAGATTAAATGAGGGCTGCATAAAATTTACCTTTAATTCTTTAGCTATATCTAAAAACCATGCGGTTTTACCTGTATATAACAGCCCAGTTTTAATTTTACTGTCTATATCCCTAATGTTTTTTAAAGAATCAAAATCAAATGATATTATTTGTACGTTATTTTCTAGTTTAAATTCATTGACTAAATCCATTATTTTTGATTCTATTCCGGGATAAACTCTACTGCTTTGTTTTATCTCAAGATAATAATGAATTTTACCAAGGTTTTCAAAAACTTCTCGTAGAGTAGGAACCCGCGTGCCTTTCCACTTAGTTCCTTTCTTGAAGCCAGCATCAAGCTTTTTTATTTCTTCCAGAGTGTGCAGATGTATTAATCCTTTTCCATTTGTTGTCCTATCTAAAGTTTCATCATGCATAACAATAAGTTCATTATCTTTACTTGTGTGTAAATCCATTTCTACACCATAAACTCCAAGCTTTTTAGCTAATTTAAAAGAAGGTATAGTATTCTCTGGTGCTTCATACGCTGCACCTCTATGTCCATATACAAATATACTCATTTCTATAGATGAACATTTTATTAATATATAGTTTTAAAAAATAGAGCTACTACGTAATCAGTTACAGAAAGTTGTAAATCAAATAAATATCTGCTGTTTTGTATACAAAAACGTCTTTACTCCTTTGCGCCTTTCAATTCGGCCGATGCTACTTCTAGACCTTTATTAGCCAATTCTGGTCCAAGAATTACTTCTGCTATAGCTCCTATAAACATGATGACTGCAGTTAGAACGAAAACGATAGTTACTGCTTCTATGGTAGTTCCTCCAGCTATTATTGCTCCTAAAACTATAGGCCCTATTATCCCTCCCAGTCTGCCGATTCCGATTGCAGTACCGTTTGCAGTAGCTCTGACTTCAGTAGGAAACATCTCTGATATTTGAGGATAAAGAACACCTGCTGCCGCGTATACCCAGAAATACAAAACGACTAGGAGAATTAAAAAGGTCACTGTAGAAATATGGGCTACTATAAGTCCTATTATCAAAAATAACAAAGCTGCAATACCATATGAAGCTGTAATTGTCTTTCTTCTTCCTATTCTGTCCAATGCAAACAATGCCATTACTGTTATACCCAGAACTCCTGCAAAGGTTATATAAACCAAGCTTAATCCTACTGATGATGAACTATATTTAAAGAATTTAACAAGTATAACCGGTATTACTGAAAATGCCGAATAATAAGGCCAAACTTCAGTAAAGTTAAGTGTTATAGCCAAAGCCATTCTTTTTGGATATCTTTTGAAAAGCAAACCATATTTTGCAGACAATTTCTGGGATGTAAATTCCAATTGCTGAGCACTGACTGGAGGAAGCTTTTTATGAACCTTGTTCTCGTAAGTCTTCTCGGCCTTTCTTACTATCTCTTCTGCTTCTTTTAATCTATTCTTTCTTATTAAAAATCTGACAGATTCGGGCAGTTTAAGTCTAGCTACGAAGACTACAACGGCAAGAACGATCGCGGAAGCGAATGCCACTCTCCAACCTATTGTGCTTGGAAGTAATGCTATAGCAAAGAAGGCCACTAATGAAGCAGCTACTGTACCAACATCAAATGCTACTGCGTTGCCGCTTGCACCGACGGCTCCTCTTCTTTTTGGAGGGGAAAATTCTACCAAGGCAGTTGCGGCTACTGCAACTTCTCCTTCTGCTCCTATTGCAGTAACTATTCTACCAAGAACAAGAGAACCATAACTAAAGGATGCAGCAACGATAATACTACCGATTATAACTATAGTAACGGTCAACATAAAGACCTTTCTTCTTCCTATATAATCCGAAAGAGCACCCATTACAAAAGATCCTATCAAAGCACCAACTAAATAAAGAGGTGTTAAAAGAACTGCGTCAAAAGAACCTATATTAAACTGCTTTTCTAATGCACCCAGTGTAGCACCACCCAAAGAAATAGAAAATCCTTCAAGTATGACTCCTGCAAATAGAATAGCGAATATGTATGTATGCCAAGAATTCCAAGGTATTCTGTCCAATCTAGCAGCAAGATTTGTTTTTATTGATTTCAAATCTTTTTGTTTTTCAGACATTTAAAAATATAAACCATTTATATATTTAAATCTTTTGTTTTTATG
>DARG01000007.1 GCA_002503215.1 Candidatus Parvarchaeota archaeon UBA446 | reverse complement strand
ATTTACAAGTCTCTCGGCTATATGAGAACCTATAAAACCAGCGCCACCAGTTACTATGGCTTTCATATGATTTTAAATAAACGCGGGCTTAAATTCTTTTATATTTCTTATTAAAGAAATATTAATTGCTATTATAGGTTATTTTATCTATAAGTTTTAATAATTGTACAATCTAACACAAAAATATTAATCATCTATCAATTTTTCTCAAGTATGTAACTTTCAAAGTCTTCTACGTTTATCATTGGTTTTTTAACTCTGTCCATGTCGTCTATAGCTATTCTCTGGCATGCCGTACTGATAAAAGCGTCTATATCTCTGAATTCGTTTAGTCTGTCAAAATTTACTTCATCCGCAACTACGGTATATACTTTTTTGCCTTCTTTTCTTAGGTTTTCTTTAAGTATTTTAGAGGCATATGTTTGTCCAGATTTAGTTGATTCTACAAACATAATTTTTTTCCCGGTTAACACCGCACCTATCCCTTGCAATATCCTTTTTCTGTATTTATTCGCGACATCCGGCGTTATTATCTCTATATTTTCTGTCTCTGGATCTGCAGTTATAACCGCTTTTCCATATTTTAAAGGTATTCCCAATACATGAAACATACCTTGTTCAAATGCCAATGTAGCATCACAGTCTTTACAGTCTGCGGCATAAACATCACATCCAAGTATCTGACCTGGGTACATTGCTCTGTAAAGCGACTGCTTAACCACGAATTCCTTATCTTTTATTATCTCTTTGAATTCATTCATTTGGTCTATAAACTGAATAGCAGCAACGAGGTTTATTCTTTTGTAAGGTTTTATTTCTTCGTATATTCTCTTTACAAAGGTCTCACTAAGTTTTCCCTTAAACCTAGATTCAGCGAATATTATTTCCATAGTAAAAACTTAATTATTTAATATAAGGTAAGTTATTTATACGTAATACTAGTATTTAATACAGTTATGGAAATAAAATTTGTAATAAATGATCCAAAGAACGGTAAATCCGTCAACAAAGTATTAGAGAGCGATAAAGCCGATACTGTTTTTGGGAAGAAGCTCGGAGAAGAAATAGATTTATCTTTTATTGGCATGGATGGATACTCTGGTGTAATAACAGGAGGCAGTTATATGACGGGAATGCCAATGTCAAATGACTTTGGTGGTTCGGGTTTAAAGAAGGTATTGATTGGTAAAAGCTTAGGAAACAAAAAAAATATAAGATTGAGAAAAAGTCTTGCCGGTAATACAATAGGACAATTCACTTCGCAGATAAACGTAAAGATAATAAAATACGGCGAGAAACCTTTGGAGACAGCCAAAACTTCTAATGGTTAAAGATATAATTATAGACATAGTCGGAAACTTTGCCGATGGGAAGACCACGCTGGTAAAAGCAATAACAAGCGAATCTACACTTAGGCACAGTGAAGAAAAGAAACGTGGTATAACTATAAGACTCGGTTATGCCCATTTTAATTTGTATAAATGTAATTCCTGTGGTTCTTTCAGTAGATATAACAAATGTGAACTATGTGGTTCAAAGGGAGATCTTTACTATAGGGTTTCTATAATCGATTCTCCAGGGCATAAAACGCTTATGACTATAATGCTAAGCGGGGCTGTTCTTGTTGATGGTGCTTTATTGGTTATAGCAGCCAATCAAAAATGTCCGCAAGCGCAGACACAAGAGCACGTAGAAGCACTACGCATAATGGGCATAAAGAATATAGTTGTCGCTCAAACAAAGATAGATGTAGTTGGGAAAGAACGGGCCAAAGAAAGTTATAACGAGATAAAAGAATTTCTCTCCAAAAATGGTTACGAAAATGCAAATATAATCCCGGTTTTTGCATCTCAGAACATAAATATAACTAGACTTATACAGGAGATAGGTAAATTTGATATAACACCGGATAAAAACGAAAAGACAGAGATGGTAGTTGTACGCAGTTTTGATACAAATAAACCGGGAACAGAAATAAAGGCTTTAACTGGAGGCGTAATAGGCGGCGGCTTAAAATCAGGAGAGTTAGCTATAGGTGATGATATATTAGTCTATCCAGGAGTGCTTGTTAAGAACGTTTGGAAACCTCTAAAGACAAAAGTGAAAAGTATACACAGTGAATTCGGCGTAGAAAAAAAAGCTTATAGGGGTTTAATGGTTGGTATAGAAACCGATTTAGATCCCTCTTTATCCAGAAGAGACAGCCTCGCCGGGTCATTAGTTGTAAAAGAGGATAACATGCCGCAATTAAAGAATAGAATTTCTATAGATTACTCACAAATACCAGATAAGTTTAATAAGCCACTGCAAAAAGGCGAAGTGGTCCTAATTAATGTGTTAGCATCGAAAGTACTAGGTACTATAGTATCTCAAATTCAAAACAAAGTAATCATAAACCTTGGAGATACGTTTTTACCTTATTTTCCAGAGGATCAGGCAATAATCTCAAGGAAATTAAACAACGTTTGGACGCTTGCCGGAGCAGGCAAGATATATGAATGAAATTCTTATAGACACAAACATAATGGTTTATTGCTTTGATAGGAAATTGGATTTAACGAACTTATTAGACGATTTATTTCAGTCTGGTTTCCGTGTAATAACCCTCAAGAAATGTATGGAAGAGTTGATATCCATAAAAAGAATAGATGTAAATAATTTTTTTATGCATTATAACATCAATGTTATAGATTTTAACAATAATCAAAATACAGATGATACTATACTTAACTTTTGTTTAGATAGAAAATGTTTTCTTTTTACAGAGGATAAGGCTTTGCTGGAAAGAGCAAAAATAAAGGGAATAAAAACGCTTAGTTTTGCAGGTAAGTCGCTGAAATTTAACAAATGACGCTACAAAAACAAATATTTATATATGTTTAAAGCAACGAAATGAAATATACATGTTAAAATTATGGAGAACGATATAATTTTTGTAGGGAAAAAGCCGGTAATGTCCTATGTAATGGCCATACTTACACACATGAATTCAGGTAACAATAAAGTCATCATAAAAGCCAGGGGATCCGCGATATCAACTGCAGTAGATATATCTCAAGTAACTATACATAAGTTTATGAAAGATTTAAAACTGTCAAATGTGGAATTGGGGACGGAAGAATTAGAAGATAAAGACGGTAAAAAAAGGAATGTTTCCTTCATTTCGATAGAGATGATGAGGTAATAGATGATTAATAAAAATGATTTTGTTATGATTAATTTTGTCGGAAGAATAGCATCCTCCGGCCAGATTTTTGACCTTACTGACAAGGCAGTAGCAGAAAAAGAAAACATAAAAGGAGATTACAAGTTTTCTCCAATTCTGGTCATAGTTGGAAGTAATTATGTACTAAAAGCAATATCCGATTCAATTGAGGGTAAGAATGTAGGAGATAAATACAGGATAAATGTTAGTCCTAAAGACGGATTTGGCGAATTTAGGAAAGACTTAATAAAAACATATGGACTATCAATTTTTAGAAATAATAACATAAATCCTACTGTTGGAGATATGGTTATGCTTGATAATACAATGGCAACAGTATTGGCCGTGAACAGTGGCAGGGTACTCGTTAGTTATAACCATCCTTTGGCCGGTAAAGAACTTACATATGATATAGATATATTATCAATAATAGAGAATAACAATGAAAAATGTTCCGCAATATTTGAACATTATACAGGCAATAAGCCGGAAACTATAGATATAACGGATGAAAAGGTTTTAATAAAAACTAAAGAGGAAGTAAAACCTTATGTTAAAGACAGTATATTGTCAGATATTCAAAAATATATAAACAAAGAGTTCAAGCTGGACATATCGAACCAATAAACGACTATACAATATTTATATATACTAATTAAGAATAAAGTAATAGTGAGGTTATTTTTATGGACGAAATGCAAATGAATAGCTCTTTGAGTCAAGGAGTAAAAGGGATAAAGTATGACTCAAGCAAGACAAAAGAATTTGATAAGGCATTAGAAGATCTTATAGCTTCCAGAAGAGCGAATATAAAAGTAGTAGGTGTAGGCGGATCAGGTAATAACACTTTAAACAGGATGTTTGAAGTCGGAATAAAAGGCGCCGAATTTATAGCTATAAATACCGATGCAGCAGATTTACTGTGCACACCTGCCGATAAAAAAATACTAATAGGTAAAGAATTAACAAATGGGCTCGGAGCGGGAGCAGACCCTGCAGTAGGAGAAGCCGCAGCAAAAGAACAAGAACAGGAAATAAAAGAAGCTTTGCAAGGCGCGGATTTAGTTTTTATATGTTGTGGTATGGGGGGTGGAACAGGTACTGGAGCGGCACCTATAACTGCGTCAGTAGCGAAAAAGATTAACGCGCTTACAATAGCGGTAGTTACGCTTCCCTTTAAAGCTGAGGGAAAAAGGAGAATGAACTCTGCTCTTAATGGGGTAGAGAAGCTCAGAAATACAGTAGATACACTTATAACAGTACCAAATGAAAAATTGATGGCTATAGCGCCCGGTTTACCATTGCCTATAGCTCTTAAAATAGCAGATGACGTTTTAACAAATGCTGTAAAAGGTATAACCGAACTTATAACCAAACCTGGACTTATAAACGTTGACTTTGCAGACGTAAAGAGGATAATGCTAAATGGCGGAGTGGCTCTTATAGGTACCGGAGAAAGCGATGCAAAAGATAAAAAACTAGAAAGTGTAGTAGAGAAAGTTCTAAACAATCCGTTAATAGATGTAGATGTTTCTACCGCAAAAGGTATGTTAATAGATGTAAGTGGAGGGCCTTCGTTAACATTGGAAGAAGCAAACAAATTGGTTGATTTAATCGGACAAAAATTACCAGAAGATATAAATATAATATGGGGTGCTCATATATTCCCAGATCTCAAAAATACAATTAAGGTGCTCGCAATAATAACAGGAGTTTCTTCAAAACAAATAAGCGGAAAATCTATAGAAGAAGACAAACAGTTAAAAGAAAAGCGTGAAGTTGAAGACGAATTGGGTATAACCTTTTTAAGTTAAATATATATATGGATGAGAACAGAAGTTTAGGCGATGTAAATAACACAGAAAAGGACATAACTGCCGTTAAAGAAGATTCAAATAACAAGCCACAGGAAACTCAGAACGTTTCAAGTCAAGCTAGTCAGCAACCAACTGTAGATACCAATCAAAAGCAGGAGCCTAAAAAGGTAGAAGTTCAGAGCACTCCGAAAACAGCCATTAAAAAAAAGCGAAGGTTTCATTTATATCACATAAAGAATGCAGTTAAGAAGGCCCATCCTTTGAATATAAAAGCAAAACTTGAGCATTATAAATTCGAATATAGTAGGATACTGCATCTTGCCAGAAAACCAACAAAACAGGAATTTAAAGAGCTTTCGATAATGGTTATAATAGGCACATTTATAATAGGTGCGATAGGTTTTATAATTCAGATGATAATCCAGTTTATATAAACATTTATCCCCACTTTTAATTAAAATAATACGAATACAAATAGTAATTAAATAGTTTAATTGATATACAACGTATAAACTATTATATGAAGGAAGATCTAAGCGTTTCAGTAGATAAAAATGTATTAAATGTAGTAGACTTGTTTAGAGGAGAAACTCCTAGAATGAAGTTCATAAATGATTCTATAAAAAGAGGGCTAGGTCTTTTTGAAGTTGTGTGGATATTCAAAGAAGAAATACTTCAAATAAGCATGAGAAAAAAAATAATAGCTAAAGTTGGGAGGAGTTCTGTAAAACCTCTGCACAAACATACAGGTTTCTTGACGATAACTCAGGAAAGTATAGATTTTTACAATAAGAAATTGGACAAGCCTTTACTGGTTATAGAGAAGAGGTTTATATCAAAGGTATCTGTAGGCTATGATGAAACATTCACTAAATCTTTCTACAAGTATTCTCCCCCTTTAAAGATAATATTTAATGAAAAAACAATTTACTTATTTCTTAGATTACCAGGAGAGAAAAAATTTCGTGGCGATGACAAACTCTTTATAGGCCTTATAACTGATTAAAAAATAATTGTTCTGGCAGAATCAATTTATACTATATAGTTATAGTAGTATACAATTTCTCTTGTAATTTAATTTAAATATTATTTATGTATTATACCTTAATGTCTAATTTATTTTCAAGTGAATTGTTCATAGAATTTTCTACATTACTAATACTAGCTCTGACAATACCCTTAGCGTCATTAATGACATATAAATACGCAAAGAAGAAAGGAAAGAATCAATTATACTGGTCTGTAGGGCTATGGTTGTTTGCTTTAGGAGTTATTTTGGAAGTTCTTTTCGCTTTTAACATATACAACCAAATTCTTATAAAAACATATCTATTATCCGTTGCTCTTCTAGTAGGGTTTTTAGCACTTGGATCCATAGTGTTACTTAAGAAAACGAAATTACTGCTTTATTACAGTTTATTTATGGTGTTTTCAACGGTTTTTATACTGTATTCTTTGGTATTTTCAAATATTGGAAATATACTTACGAATCATGTGGTTTATGGAGTACTTCCTCTGCTAATAGTAATATCATCCTCTGTTATAACTTTTCCAGCGGCAGTTGCGCTTATATTGGTAGCCTTAATATCCTATAGAAAAACTTCCAGTAAAAAGATGCTTTCTATAATAGCAGGTGTAGTTATAGTCAGTGCAGCAGGGTCTCTTTACATAGCACATTTTCCTACTTTTCTATATTATTCAGAATTCGTCGGTATACTGCTGCTTTGGCTTGGATTTATATAAATCTGGTTGGTATACCCATATTTTCGATTTATCTACCGCTCTAAGTATATCGGTAAACTATAAAGCATAACTCTAGTTATATAAGATCTATTCAAACAAAGGAGGTTATGCCACTTTCTATATGAGCGGAATAAGCAATTATATGTACTTTATAGGCGACG
>DARG01000008.1:22034-22372 GCA_002503215.1 Candidatus Parvarchaeota archaeon UBA446 | reverse complement strand
GGGCAATCTTAATCATAGTCATTGTAGCTGTAATCCTGTACTCTATGGGTATATTCAACCCTAGAGCAAGCGTAACTGCAAGCAGTAGTGGATTTAGTCCATTCGCAGTAAGTGCAGCTTTATGTGGTAGTAGTAACTTAACTGTGGCATTCACAGTTGGAGGACTACCAAATGGAGCAACTTCGACGAATGTAACATCTATGAAATATAGTTCTGGCTCGGGAATGAATGTTTCGAGTGGTTCGGTAACTTTAGGTAAAGTAGTTGCTTCAGGTAATTCGTTTACCGCAACTTTTAAAGGTGTCAGTTGTACTAGTGGAACATCGTTTAGTGCAAGT
>DARG01000008.1:0-22011 GCA_002503215.1 Candidatus Parvarchaeota archaeon UBA446 | reverse complement strand
GTTTCAACTGCAGCAGGAAAAGCAACATATTCTGCAACAGGTACGATAGCAGGAACAGCAAGTTAAATGATTTGTTTTTAATTTTTTCTTTTTATTTTTAAACAGAAAAACCAAGACATAAGTAACTTTTATCAGTAACATGTATCTCTCTAGCATCGTTTAGTGTAAGTTGAATATTAAATTATACTTTTTAATATTATGTTTTAGTCCTTTTAATAGCGGCATGAGCATTAACTAATAATATTTAGCCTCGGGTGGGTTTCGAACCCACAACCTCCTGCTTACGAAGCAGGCGCTCTGCCATTGAGCTACCGCGGCTTATTTAAAACCTACTTCCTTGTTTATGTCCTTCTTATATCTATTTTCGCTTACCAAATGTTTCACTACACCGAATGTGTGGCCGCAGAAGAAGCATTTAACTGTCTTTAATGAAGAGGTTTTCTGATATTTCCCACATTTTGGGCATTTTACTATACGATAAACGACCATAACTTACATTTTTATTACATCTTTTGCGATGTTAATTATGTCTAAAGAAGCGGGACTTTTGGATGCACATGTAACTATAGGGATACCTTGTTTTAATGCCAAGTATACTCTTTGATCTTCTCTTATTCTCCAGATATTTTGTATACCAGTCATATCCTCCGCTTCTTTTTTCGTTACTTGTTCTCTTATTCTTGTGTTTACTTTATTAAGTATTAATCCGATTATATCAATTTTAGAGTAATCTAGTTTTTCCTTTATCTTTTTTGCTTCAATTATTGAAGTTATTTCTGGATTAGAAACTATTATGCTTTCTGCGTTTTTTAGGTTTTCAATGAAGTCTATATTATAAGATGGTTTGGAGTCGATTATTATAAAGTCGTATATACCTTCAAGTAATTTGAGGTGTTTTTCCATATTTACCAGTTTCTTTTTAGCCAACTCATCCGTATCATTATCTACTCTAGAAGGCAGAATATGAAAATTAGGGTCGTCTCCTGTGTATATTACATCTTTTATTGTCGCATTTCCATTGAGTAAATCTTCGAACGAATATTTAAATCCGACAAAGCCATAGTATACTGCTACATGTGGAGTGTCTATATTTGCGTCTATAAGTAAAGTCTTTTTTTTAAGTGAGGATATTGCAGTTGCAAGATTAACTGCCACAGTAGTTTTACCTACACCCCCTTTAGGACTCATTACAACTATAACTTTTGTTTGCATATTATATAATAAAAGAATGTTCTAATTAATATTTATAGTAGTTGATTTTATTATGGAAGAATCTAAAAAATGTGCTGTTTGTGGAAAGAGTGCCGCTTTTTACTCAACGTATCTAAAGCAGAATCTTTGTAAAAAGCATTTTGAGCGTATGCTGATAAGAAGAGTTAGGAGTAACATGGCATCAAACAATATTAGAGGATATTCTTTTCGCATTGGAAATGAGAATAAATGTGGAGAAGCATTTCTCGAGTTTCTTTTTAAAGAATATACTAAAGGAAAGACTTTAACATTAAAATCCAATACATTAGAGGACTTTTCAATAGCAGTTATGCGTTTTTTTATGTTTCAGGATGAATCTAAGTTTAAAATATCAGAGAAGGGAAGTTTTAATCCTCTGTTCAATGTTTCAGAACAGGAAATAGTCTCCTTCTTTTCGCTTAAAAATAAGAAAGTAACTTTAAAGAAAAGAAGCGAAAAGGAAAAAGCAGTGCTTGATTTTTTGTCAAAATTGGAAGAAAGAAGACCTGGAGGAATGATATCTATAGTAAAAGCAGGCGTCGCACTGGAAATCATTTAAGTTTGTAATAGTTTTTAATGGCGGTGCTACCCCAGCTGAATCTTCCTATTTCATTCTTTTTTTCCATGCTAACTTTATCTTCTTTTAGAGCTACATGAAGGTAATGGTAAACAAGTCTGCTGGATATGTTTCTGCCGTTTTTCTTCAAGTCTTTATATACTTCATATCCAGTCTTTTCACCTTGTAACAGTATTTTCATAATGTCATCCATAAGATTCTCGTTTATTTTTCTTACCATACTTAAGTGCACTGCGGATCCGAATCATTTGTAGACAGACATATATAATTTAATATGTCATTATAAGCAGTCTGGTTATTCCTAAATCCACCTATCTTGTAGTATTCTCCGTTGAATATTATAAGCGGTATCTTATTCTCTCCTATAGAATTATAAAGTGATACAGCAGAATCTGGTATGTTGCTGGATACGTTATTATTGTAATTTGATATATTGAATGCCCATGCACAGAAATAACCACTGTAAAATGTATTATTTCCCCATACCCCGAAAAGCGAAGTCACGTTCTTGAATGAATCAAGAGTGGAAGTACATGTGGTGCAGCTGTCAGCATAATATATAACTAAAGTTGGTTTTCCAGGAGAACACAGACCAGACATATTAAGGTCAGTACTGTGGAATGCATATAATTGTTGCAGTTTGTAATTCTGGTAATATAAAAATGCACCAGTTATAAATACCACTATAACTAAAGCCAAATATACATAGTATATTTTTTTAATTTGCATAAAAAGACATGTTTAGACTCTTCATTTCAGAAGTATTGCAGTTGTTTGATTTGGTTATTATGCATATGTTTGTATAATTTCCAAGGCTTTTGTAAAGTCCTGTGTATATACTTGATGAAAAATACTTAGGATCCGTAACTATATTGAATATTTTAGAAGTGTTACATGAAGTGGCATTTATAAGTTTATATACAGGAAACTGAAAAGGTCCGTAAATACCAGTCTCATTATAATAGTTAAACATTTTTCCTGTACTATAAAATAATATGTTTACTGGGAATTCTTTCATTTTTACAATAGCATTTATTTTACTGGAAATATTTTTACTGGATTTAAATAGAGCTATATCATATCTTAAAGGCTCCACAATGCTCAGGTTTCCGAACCCAGAAGCATTTACCTCACTATAATAATTTGTTATCTCCTTGTAAGTAGAATTAAATATACTATTTATCAAGGTAGAGTTCATACTGCTGTTTATAAATGAAATTATACCTTTATATGCAGCTGTACAGTTTGTAGTGTTTTCTACGCTGCACATAGAATCAAGCGCCATGTCGGTTATTATGTTCTGGTATTCACTTTTTTCGGAATTAGGTAACAAATTAGAGAGTGAAAATGAGGGGTAAAGTTCATAGTTACAGCCGAAAATTATTGTATTATTTGAAAGTCCACCGTAGAAATAATAGAGGTCTTTATCAGATAAATTGTTTAGGTTAATGTTATTACTGGAAAGAAAAGCTGATAATTTAACTGCGTTTGTATTATTTGTATTAGATAGCAAATTTGTTTGACCAAATGGATAAACATATAATATTGCTGCAAATGCAGCCATAAAAATAACTATCACTATTAAAATTTTAAGTACTGCCAGATTACTTTCCATAATCAATTTCTTCCCTTAGTTTCTTTGCAGTCTCTTCAGGAGAATAATTTATTCTTTTTATGCCTAAAGCTTCAACAGGATCAACATTTCCGGCTAATAAAGAAACTTCGAAATGTTCGTTTCCTGACTGTATTATACTTATAGTAAGTTCTCTTTTAATGTTCTTTATTATTTTCATTAAAAGATTGGAAAGGTCAAAAGCCACGACATTATCTAATTTATCTAATGAAGTATGTTTCAGAGGAGCTATCTTTAATATCTCATTAGTATTTGGAGAAAATGGAATATACCCACTTATATTGCTTGTTCTGAATACTTCTCTGTTGCCTATATTTTTTATGCTCTCACAAACATAACACTTCTCTGTTATATGCCTTGGTATAGGAAGTACGACAAAATCCCAGTAATCATGTCCGTCTACATACCGAGTTATAGAGAAATTATCTCCTATTTCATATTTCTTTATCTCTTCTAGACGGTTGCTTATTATCAGTAAGAGATTTTCAATATCTTCCGCACTATAATTTCTTAAATTAGGAGAGTGTTTGTTATTTTCCACTATTATTTCTTCGTACCCATGTGAGTTAGACTTTTTGAAGAACTGTCCGGTAAGCTCATATTTTGATGGTTGCACTCTATCCTTTATTTCGTATACTTTTACATACCCATTTTTAAATTCTATCGATTTTATCTCATCTTTGTTGTAGATACATTCTTTGCAGCCGCCTTTCTCATCACTTAAAAGCGAGAAGCTAAAATCCAATGGATTTAACCTGTATTCTTCCATTTAACCCTCCAGCCTTGCTATTATTCTTGCGTATGCAGGTCTAGTGACTAAAAGTCCTACCAAAGAAGCAAGTATAGTTGTAAGAGCGAATCCTGCAAACAATGATGCCGTGGAGAAAAGTAACGGAAACATTATTGCTGCAAATGAAAAGAAGGATACAAATATAATAAAGAAGGCTCTGCTTATTCTCTTCTTTGTAACTGTGTATTCTGCCTGTGCCGCACCTCTGCGCATTTCATCGGTTATTATTATCTGGTCATCTACCGATATACCTATACTGGCTATTATACCGGCCATACTCGGTATATCAAGCGTCCAGTGTATTGCTGCGGCTATACCTATAACTATGAATATTTCAGTCAAACTTGTAATAAGTATCATCGAAGAGATTTTATAGTCTCTGTATCTCATAAATATGACTATACTTATAAGTATGAAAGCTATCACAAGTAGAAGATAAATTTGGCTTATAAACTGGCCACCCGCCGTGGAAGAAACAGAGTTTATTGACACTATCTTCAAAGGCACGGGTAGACTGCCGGACTGCATTATTGCCATAAGTGTTTTCATATCTAATGTAGCCTGCTGTTGATCAGATCCAGATCCCTCTATAGTTATAGCGCCGTTGAAGTTGGTAAGTATGTTTGTAGAAATAAGAAGTGGCTGGCCTTGCTCTACCCCATTTAAGTATAAATATATCTTCTTGTTAAAATATCCAGGGTTTGTAGTAGAAGGACTAAGGCTTTTTACAGCATTTTCGAAGTTTTTCGCTGCTCCACTAGCCATTTGTATACCAAATTGGAATTGGTATCCATTCGAAGCACTTGGTGTTTGATAGACTCCGAATGGACAACCGGATGATAAACAAACATCCAGTATGCTCTCACTCGAATTGCTGCTATTGAAAACTGTGAAGTTCCCTATTGTCGCATAGAATTTACCTTGGTTTTGTATCAGTGACAGTGCCTGGCTTTGTCCCACACTTGGCATGCTTACCATTATAAAGGATTTACCAGAAAGTGCCTGTACGGTACTGACAGTGGTACCACTTATACCATAAACGTCAAGTCTTTTTGATAATGTTGTTTCCAGAGTGGTTACTAGAGTTGAGTTATAGTTAGTGGCATTAGGTACAATTTCAATCTGCGTTCCCCCGATTATATCTAAACCATAATTTAGATTGGTATATGGCACATTCTGGGTTTCTATAGTTGAAGAATTAAATACAGCATTAGGCTCAACAAAAATCTTGGATGTATTGCTTGTGTAAATGTATGGGAATACTTTATCTTTATAGGTTAAACTAAGTGTTCCATTTGTAACAACACTTTTGTTTAGCTGTGCGTAAAATTGTTGAATATTATGCACCGGTATACCATTTACTGCCGTTATTATAGAACCAGTACTTAATCCTATTACTCCTCTGGCACTCAGGTTTCCAATGTACGAATTTGCAGGCATGTATATCACCTGTGCACCATTTACACCGGTTATATTGGGCTGTATGGCAAGAAAAGCCACTACAACTAATATTATCATTAAAATTATTCTCCAATCGTACAATATTGATTTTGCCATATCAAATCTTTGCTTTCTGAACCTCCGCTTCTTTGTAATGTAAACCAAAAAGCTGTGTGGATCCATTTAGTATCCACACTGTAAAGTCATCAAATATAACTCCTATTATAAGTATTATAGCTATCTCATGCAGAGTAGAATTAGTTGTACCAACAAAAAGAACTATAAATGTAACCAATGCTGCCGCATCCATAGTAAGCGAAGTTTTTATTGTCTTTGTAAGACGGTAACGCATACTGGCTTCTTCTCTTTTAAGAATATTCGTAGCCAATATTATGTTTCTGTCAGCTGAGTAGCCCATTATCATTAAGATACCCGCTATTGATGCTGTAGAGAAAGAGAATCCGATTATGTCTAGTACTCCGACTATGTTTATTATATCACTTATTATACTTACTATATTTGAAAAAGCCTGCCAAACACTTCTGAAATAAAACAATGATACTGCGGCTACCAGTACAAATGCTATCCCTAATAATATTATTGAACTGTACAAAGAACTCTGTGCCAGTGTAGAGCTTACAAAGTTAATGCTTGAATCTTTGCTGTTTACAGGTATTTTTAATATATTTGAAAGCGCAGTCTGTAACTGAGTCGAATTTACATCTTTACCAACGGTAACAGAATAACCAGTTATAGAATTGCTAAAAGGGGCTTTAACTACACTTACAGTTACAGCTTGTTTTAATTCTGACCCAAGAGAACTGGCTATAAAGGTTGCAGAGATACTATGGTTGGTATTTACTATTATATTAGTCCCTCCTGCAAGTGATATTCCTTCATTTACTGGTTCTCCATGAACGTGATAGTAATAACCTATAAATGACGCAAAGAATATAATAAATATTATTGGTATTATTACCATCTTTCTGTAATTTCTTAGGTAATACTCAACCACATTATCTATTTCTTTGCTTATTCGTCTTCTTACACCCATAAAGAACATTAAATTCATTATTTTATTAATTCTTAACGTATTTTGTCTTTTAAAGGCTTTTTTTACCGATTAAAAGGGCGATATTCATAGAGATTATCAGTATTTTTACTATCCTTTAGATCGTAATATAGTTCAGTCATTATTTTTTTTATAGGTTTTTTCCATATATTTTTCGGCATTGTAGTATTAAAATTCATTAATAAGTTTTTCTCATCACTATCACGGCAGTAAGAGAATAACTCTTCCTTAAGCATATATATCCTATATAAGGAAAGTTTTTCTTCCTTGTACCCTTTATTCCTTTCACAATTTATTTTTTGAGAAATGTTTCTAGCCGTCTTATAACGAGAATATTTATTCAGATTTACAGCATTTAATGAAAGCGAAAAACGTATTTCGTCAACATCTGCGAATATTCCATTTATATCCCTACTTTTATATGCTCTCTCAACAGTTTTTATCTTTTTAATTATATGTTTTTTTCTGTGCTCTAAAAGTCTATCCGCTCTTATAGTTTCTATCTCTACTATCTCACAGATTTTTCTTTCGTTTTCTTTGTATACAATTGCAAGGTCAGCATTCCACCGTTCAGTGTCAGATCTTCTTTTTCCATACCTATTTTTAGCTGGTCTTTTTACGTTACTGTGTATATATAGAGGATATTCTCCGTCAGCATACATTATATTATCTCTATTATTTTCTATGTAGGAATAACTTGATATCTGCATAAGCTTATGTAATATAGAAGGGTTGTTGTCTATGGTGTTTTCTATTAAAACCTCTTCAAGAGTTCTTTTTACCACAAACTTTAATAGCGGTTAACTAATATAAATACGATTTGCTTTTTTTATTAGTATGAGAGGGCAATTTTCTTTTGAGTTCGTTATAGACGTAGCTTTTGTTCTTTTACTTGTAACTTTTATAGCCATTTTCTTTGCGCATATCTCTCCAGGCAGTTCAACTATATCTAAAATGAGTGGGATTTGCTCAGAAATAACAAGTTCAATAAACTCTTTGTCTACTTCTAATGGGTTTACAGAATTAGCGTATATCCCTCTTTTATCATATACAAGCTTTCAGAATTATACAATAAACATATCGAATGGCATAATGATAATCTATGAAAGTTCGCTTTATGGAGGTAAACTACTTGCTGGTCAAGATTTGGTTTCCTGCGGTGCAAACACTATGCTTACAGAGAACGAATCATTTGAGCTCTCAAACCTTGTTGCATACACAAATAATTCGGATATAGCACTTGCTTATGAATATGCTAATTATTCCGATAGTTTGCCTTATTATATAAACATTGGAGGGTTTACAGGAGATGTAAATTTATCTTTAGAATATGCCAATGGGACCTATTCAACACTCGCAGTTAAGAATTCCCCTTTTATTTACTTTGCTAATACGGAATCTATACCTTTACCAGCTGGAGAATATAATTATGTAGCGACCAGTATTTCTAATCCAAGAATATATGTTGATTTGCCTTTTTCTATTGGTTAGATAATCTGTAATTCAAAACGAAAGTTTTCAAAAGCGTTTATATTTTTACAGCGTAGAATAAAAAATCCAGCGTTATACCCAACCAGTTTATAACTTGTTTATAGCGTGATATGGTATGAAAAGCAAGATATTATTTTCATGTAATAGAAAGATAATAATAAACACTAGTTATAAGACATTATATAGATTAATTTAATACATTTCGTTTTTTTCAGTGACTTTTTTAAGTATATTACTGATCCTTAGATTTTTATTTAATAGAGCAAGCTGGTATTTAGCGCTATCTTTAATTATTTTTTTATTCTTTTCACTAAGTTTGAAACTACTAATTTTTGAAATTTCAAAGTAATTTTCTTTTATATTATCATTGTTTAGCAGGGAATAAAGTGAAAAATGCTTTTCCAAAGTCTCTATGGCCTCATCTATGCTTGTTTTTGATACAAAAGATGCCAAAGCAAAAAAACCAGAAAGTGGTTTTATACTGTTTTTACAGTTTAAAAGTCCATATCTAGTAGCCTCCGATTCTGGGAATGCACCAGTTGGGTTTTCTTTATCGTTAAGTATATCGCCAAGTTTATGGAAGTATCTAGAAACGTTCTCGTTTTTATGTTCTTTGTCATGAAAATGTCCTAATTCGTGGTATATAAGAAATCTAGCCCCTTCTTTAAGCGATTTTAGTTCATCAAGTACGCACACAAAATAAAGTAGTTCCTTCATGCTCTTCTCTATTGCAATTTCCCCATGTCCTAATGTATAAGCCATTGCAGAACCAAATATAATCGAATCTGTGTTATAATTCCGTAATTTAAATTTTTCTTCTATTGACAGGCTTTCTCTTAAAAATGCCCCATACATTTCGTTATCCTTCATTAATCTTTTGAGTAATTTATTCGTCATTAGCAAATTAGACATCAAATAATATAAAAAGCTTATTTTTGCTTTTATTTAGTTGTAAAATAATGAAATATTAATAATTTTGCAAGGCTTTATTAGTTTAGTCAATACCTCTTAATGTGGAAGGAGAGATAATATACACATATTTTTATGATTTTGCTGATAAAATAAACTTGAACGAAGTAAAGACTTATTTAAGAAAGGCGGAAGAGTTTTCATTTTTTGAGTATGGTAAAGCGGTGCCAGAGGGTTTGAATCCATTTGAGTTACCGGTGCTTTTAAATGGCGAAAAAAAAGAAGTAAAATTTGATTCAGTTTCTTTAACAGTAAATCTCCAATGTTTAATTTATTCGGTAGGAGCCATGGCCATAAGAGTAAGGACCAAACTTCCAGATATTACTCAGCAATTAATCAATAAAATAACATTCGATAAACGTTTTGAGAAAAGATTCAAAGAAGTTGCAGACGAACTAAAAAATAAAGTAGAAAAATCCCTATCAAAATATATAGTTGTAAAAGAAAGGAAGATATTCGAAATGTACCGGCAGTATTTTCTGGAACAAACCCAGAAAGATTTCTTTGAAAAAAATAAGAGTTGGATAGCAGGCATACTTCTGGACGAGCAGAACTACAAAGAATTATCTGAAGATTATGTAAATAGTACATTAAAAAGAGATATAAGATACTACCAATATGATTATTTTGTATTCGATTGGGACGCTATGTTTGCTCTATCTTTTTCTAGTAATTATGAAAATGAAATCACAGTGTGTGATACAGCAAATATACAACTTTTAGAGTATAGAATTTATCAGGAGGAAGTAGACAAGATGATAGATTACGTAAATGACAGATTCCTTGGAATGCGTAAAAGTCCTTTGTATGCCTTAGTTACAAGGAGAGCAATGATAAGGCTAAGCAAAGAAATAAGCGATTTCTATACCGAGTATAAGGATCTTATAGGGGGAGTAAATAAGATAGTTATGAGTTTTGGAGAATGGTATCTTTCCAAGGTTTATTCCGCTCTTTCAGATTCTTTTAGACTTACAGATTTAGAGAAGAGGCTACAGAGCACTTTTGACATGCTTGTAAATATAAGAAACTTCATACAAGATCAGGTATCTGAAGATACCAGCTCATTTCTTGAATGGATAGTTATAATACTTTTTTTAATAGAAATAATACTTCTTTTTCTCCCTTCTTTTAAAATATAATATGCATAAACATAAGAAAAGTCTAATAACTTTAATATATCCTTGATAACTATACTTTTTGACAGCAGAATAGATTTTGATGGAGTAATATTCGATTTTGATAATCACTTATAGATACTGCTTCAGTAATAAATGACGCTTATAAACTGTTTTTTCAACTATAGCTAGGATTTTAATCTTGATAGTGAGAAATTAATAGAAAAAGCGGATTTTTTTAGAGAGAAAAGATGAAAGAGCTAGCTCTTTCAAAAAATTATACAATGGTGTAGATTGAAAATCAGCAGATATTAATTCGAAACATCTCTAATACTATGGTATAGGGGTTTCAAATCCTTTCAAACAGTTAAATTCGATAAAGAGACAAAGTCTATGACACAAAAATTTGGTACAAAGAGTAAAGTAGGGTTAGCACTAGAAAGCTGTGGCGTCGGTGTAAACATAATAGGTAATGAGGCGTTGGTGTCAAAAACCGTTAATGATAAATTAATAAAAAAAATTGTAACGTCTCCTTCTATACATATTGTAAACAAGAATTATCCATCAGTTTTTGTTAACTTATCCAAGAAATTCAGGCTGGAAGAGGGCTATCCTAAGTCAATATATTATGGTAACAACACAAACGATATAGTTTCCATAGCAAAACATTTATTGGAGCGCAAAAAACAAGAAAATGGGATGTATAGCATACATGGTAGCGCTGTAAGCAAGGAAGGAAAAGCAATTTTTCTATTTGGATGGAAAGATACTGGAAAAAGCAGCACTGCCATAAACCTCGTAAAAAATAAAGGATTCAAGTTTGTGTCAGATGGGCAGGCAACTATAAATAATAATGCTAGGATAGTAGGAAAAATTAAACTTCTAGAAGAATTATCCCCTTATATAAAAGAACATTATAAGATTTCCGAAAATATAAAAGAATTAAAGCAAGACGATCAAAAAGAAAGACCAAAAATAATAGCCTTTGTATATCCTCAGATAACAAATAGAAATGTCACTATAAGATGGGGTAAAAGTAAGAAATCTATCTTTCACATGTACGAACTTTTAAGCATAGAAATACGTGGCATATATAACTGTTATATAAATGGGTTTAGAAGACCTCTAAGCTCACTTGATACTATTAGCTTGTCTGTTAAACGTGTAGCGTTAGCAAGAAAATTCGCAGAGACTATACCAATAATTCAGATAAAAGGCAATATGCACTTTATCTGTAATGAGATCGAAAAACTGTTTAACTAAGACTTAAAGTGCACATAAGGTATAGCTTTTTTGAGAGGGTCTTCTTCTTTTAGTAGCATAGAAATTATATTCGATAGTGTGTTGATACCTCCTTCATAAAAGTAAAACGGAACATAACTAGCTTCATTACAAAATTTTATCCTCTTTTTAGCTAATTCATTTGTATCTAGCGAAGGTAATGGGTATTCTATTTCTCCTAAATAACCTCCTACTCCTCTGCTATTAGAGGATACCCATGACCACATAAGAAACTGTAGATTATCATATGATAACTTTTGTAATATACACTTATTATCTTTTGGATTATAAACAGTTTTCAATTTTATTATACCAACTACTTCTAAGTCAGCCGCGGCGGTTTTACCAAAATTTACATATCCTCCGTTATCATGCCAAATTTTTGGATAAGAATATCTATTCCCTCCAACGAATTCTAATTTTTGCCCTAAGATTTTAAGTAATATACTATCATCGCCACCTATATTGTAGAATTCTCTGAGCTCGTATGCGGTTCTGCTCTTACCCGCTAAGCTGTCTCCCTGTAGGATGACACATTTATTTCCTTTTGCGATTGCTGCGCCTTCCATGGTATATATTCCACTGTTTTCACCGCAGAACTCTAATAGACTGTTCGCAAGAACTATATTGTCTTTGGCCTGCATTTTATATAATAAGTCCTCTTTCTCCAAACCAGCTATTTTAGTATATCTCTCCAAAACATCCTCTAAGCTTTTTGAATGTTTTGCAGATATGACACCCGGTATCCGTAAAAATATATAATTTTTGTCAATTTGATCGCTTATGTAAACATCGCCTCGCTTCGTATGAACATAATACGAGCCTGTCATATTATATTACTGAAGTGTAGTGTATATAAGCTTGTAAAGGAGTCAAATTTTTAATTCTGTATAGCTTATTTTTGTTTTATTTGGTTTTAGCACGAGTCCGCGTATGAAACCGGGAATAGATACTACAGCATAAAGTGGATATAAAACAAAAAATAAGAGGGTAGGGTATAGACCGAGTTTCTTACGTGCTATCGGCAATCTCGATAAGTGAATTTTCATTAGCATTTCAGTGTAGTAATCCAATTTTCCAAACAGTTTCCTATTTATTCCGCTGCCAACACCGTAAGTATAATATTTCTTAATAAGCTTACGTGTGGTTAGAGGGTGCTTATGCTTTACAAGAATAGTCGGATCGAAAATAGCTTTTTCTTTAGTCTTCCGCATATTCAATATAGTAAAATATAGGTCGTCCCCGGCGTATAAGCCTAAATTTGGGATCTCTTTAGTATAAAGAAATTTTCTATTCAATGAGAAATTGTTTCCGCTTACAGCTATTATATGGTACCCATCAAACTCTTGTGGCTTTTCAAGAAAATATTTGTTGGATGAAAGGCAGTATCTGACATAAAATGCATTTGTCAAAAGGCTTTTTCCGTCAAAAATAGCATTTCCAAAAACGAAGAGATACCCTTTTTTTAGCCATTTTAGATGTTGTGATTTTATATCTCTACTTAATGGTTCACAGTCACCGTCTAGGTGTAGTATGTAATCGTTTTTAGCAACCTTTATACCTATGCTTTTTGTCGCCCACGGACCATATGGCTCATCCATTACTATAAGCCTTGATTTTGTGTTTAGGCTCTTAAGCTTTTTCTTTATCTCATCTTCTTTGTTGTCGTGATCGTCTATAACCACTATTTCATCCACTTTTTGACCATCTAAGTAATCCAATAGTGAAAAAAGTTTGGCTCCGTGGTTGTACGTGCTTATAATGACGCTTAGTTTATAACCCATAAGGTACACAAGTTATTAAAAACATATACGGCTGTTTTTTATTTTGAACCTGCGGAATTGGTAGATTTCTTTGTCCAAATGGCAAAGAAACGGAATATCTGTATCCTATCTTTGATACATTAACATTAAATCCGGAATTTTCCAATAGATTAGTGACAGAATCCAGTCTTAGTTTTTTATAATATTCAGGGGTACTTGCATTGTAAACTTTTCTATAGGAATCGCGTACTTTTCTCCATGCGGATTCTGTATTATCCAGAGTCAATATAAAAACACCATCTTTCGAGAGCGCTGATCTAATATTTCCGATAAAACTATAAGGATCTTTTATATGTTCAATCACTTCTGCACATACAATAGTATTATATTTTTTATTCGTCTTAAATTTCTCTGCAACACCATCAATGAAATTTATTCTGTGTCCAAATCTCTTCATAAGTATAGTCCTAAAATCTGGATTTAATTCCAATAGATCAACGGTTTTGAAATTTCTAAGTATCAGATCGGTAAGTCTTCCATACCCAGGCCCAATCTCTAAGACAGGTCCAGAACATTTTAGTAATAATTTTTTTAACTCATTTTCTTCTTCTTTAAATACTATTTTAGGGTTCAGTTTCTCTTCTTTCCACCAGGTTTTAACGGTCCCGGAATACGCGAAATACGTAAAACCTAATGATGGTCTAAAATCTCTAGCTCTAAGTGAGGCATATAACTCTTTGTATTTATCAGACTTACGTGACAGAAAAAACATACCATCAGTAAATCTCCACCCAAGGTTTAATATATCCTTTAGTTCTTCTGGATACACCCATTTAACCTCTTTAAGTTCTCTTAATGCCTTTGGGAAAGGGGTGCCTTCTATTTCAGTGATTAGAAAATAATGCTCAAATTCTGTGTGGCCCCAGTGAACAGATTGATTTTTTGAACCAAGCCACTCTACATTTTTAATTTTTATCCCAATTTCTTCCCACAGTTCTCTCTTCAGTGCAGAAATTGGTGTCTCGCCTTTCTCTATACCCCCTCCTGGCAACTCCCATAGGTACATGTGGTTTCTCATGTTTCTAAGATCGATTAAAAACTTTCCATCTATTAATATTATTCCAACAACACCGTTTCCTTCTGCGGTTACTATTTTCTCTGCCTTCATATTAAATTAAATAGCTGATATGATTTATATCTTAATAAATTAATATTTAGATATGAAAATACTCGTACTTCAGCCTAGGATCTCATACTATGTGGGTGGGGGAGAAATTGTGCCGTCATATCAAATGGCAGAATTATCCAAGTTAGGGAACGAAGTTATGTTAATAACTACAAAGCCTTCAAAACCGTCAGAGTACTTACAATTACTAAAAAAAGCGGGTGTTAAGATTACTTTTTCTAGTGTAAAGTCTTTAGATAACGTTTATCATGCTGGTGCAAGAATTCCATTTGAGTCATGGAATTCCGAATCTCTCATGATGCAACTAGATTCCATAGAAACTATAAAAAGAAGCGATCCAGACGTGATAGTCTCCCACTACTCGCATGATCACATAATATTAGATAACAAGAACATTGTTCTGCATCTACATGGCTATCCTGAACATAGAATAGAATCCGCGGGTATAGGACTTAAAAGGGCAAGAGCGATAGTATCTGTTAGCTCCGAAGTCAAAACGAAATGGCATTCTCTTTTTCCAGAATTCTCGCACAAAATAAAAAAGGTCCTTCATAATGGTATAGCCACAGAGTTGTTTAAACCTATAGAAACAAAAAAGATATATGATTTAATCTTTGTTGGAAGGCTAATAAAGATAAAAGGTTTAGATTACCTAATTAAAGCGATTGAGGGAAGTAACCTGAAACTAGCAATTGTCGGCGAAGGCCCGGAAAAAGAAAAACTTTATGCGCTTTCAAAAAGATTAAAAGTTAAAGTGAATTTCTTAGGTTATGTTAAATTTAGGGATCTACCATTAATTTACTCACGTTCAAAAATAGGAGTCTTCCCATCTTATTCTAGGGAAGGGGTCCTAACAAGTATGTTAGAGGCTATGTCTTGCGGTTTAGGAATTGTAACTACAGACCAAGGTGGTATGAAAGAGGCATTGAAGTTTGGTGGTGGAGTAATAGTTGAATCAAGAAGTGCTTCTTCATTAGCCAAAGGAATAAATGAGGTCTTATCAAATTACTCTGACTTTGGAAATTCTGCACGGGAAGTGGTCAAGGAGCATTTTAATATACAGGAAAACTGCAGTAAACTCGAAAAATTCTATAGAGAAGCGGTTCATTAACTGTTTTTTCTCTTATATTCCATTATTTTTGTACCTTTAACCAAATATAATGAAACCTTATCAAAAGATGGAAACTTTCTAAGCTTCTGCATAATATTTATAGAATCATCAAAAAATGCATATTTTTCATACTTTCCAAGCAGTGATTTCAAGTAGTTTATCTTGAATTTTTCGCCATCTCTGCTATTTTTGCGGTCTAGAACTAATTTTTGAAATGGTATATTTTCTTTCACTAAACTTTTAATAGTATATCTTTTGACTGTATTCCATCGGGTACTTATAACAATGATATAATACCCTTGCAGCTTTAGAGACTGACATCTTTCTATGACTGAGTTATTTACTTTATACATCTTCCAGTATTTTCTGCTCGCCAAAGTAAATATTTTAACTCTCACGTCAAGTGGCAGTTTTTTAATCTTAGATCTTGTGAGCTTCTTATTCAGTACATCATTTGAAGCCATTTTACATGCCGCATCTGTAAAAAACAGCGTATTATCATAATCGAATATGGCAATCTTTTTAATGCCCATTCTTGTACTGGCATTTTTATTTTCCATAATTGTTTTTATATTATATATAGGGTGTAATACCTTTTAGATGTTTCTTTATATAAAGAAATAATATTAATATACAATAATTATGACGTTTTCTTAAGTTACATACAAACTCAGTATAATCCGTAGATTGACAATGTAAATCTTGGATAAATAGATAATGCACTGATATTACGGCCCATAGCATCACTGCAAGAAGAATTATTGGATCATATTATAGTTTTAATACTCTTACATCATTGTTTTTTTTGATATGGCTGTGTTTTAAATAGTATACAAACGGCTACTCCTAAAATATATATTTTATGGGAGAACATTACACTACTATATTCATTTTCTCAATTAGGTACGGCAGTGCTTAGGAACTTTACTGTATTTGTATTGTCGTTCTATAATTATACAAGTAATCCGTAAGTTCTAAAAATTGTATGTATAGTTAATTGCTTCTTCGTAAGCAACGAACAATTTTATCCAATTGTAAACAAAATAAGTAAATATCCATTTTTGATTAGTCTATTACCAAATCAAGCGATACCCAACTAAAAAACATTATTGCTTTTTTCAATGTGTACTTAGCAATCTTTTGTTACAATAGCAATTGACTGTACACTTTTCATAAAATAGTACTACCTCAAAACAAATATGCCCCGACCGGGATTTGAACCCGGGTTTCTGCCTGTCCTCTCAAAATGATCGAAAGGGCAATGTCCTTGGCCGCTAGACTATCGGGGCATATCTTAGAATACCTATTCAAAGATTTAAAGATTAAGACATTTAAATATATATATGCCCAACGTAACTTTTTATTTTGAGGTGCATCAGCCTTACAGATTGAAAAGAGTTTATTCTTTCATAGAAGATAAGGAGTTTATAGATTATAACCGTAATAAAGAGATATTTAACAAGATTACAGACAAGTGTTATATTCCAATGACAAAACTTCTTATAAGTCTGGCTAAAGAGTATCCGGAATTTAAGGTAAACTTTTCGCTTACAGGTACTTTCATGGAACAGGCTGAGATGTTTAGGCCGGAAGTAATTCAACTTTTTCAAGAGCTTTTCGATACGGGTAATATGGAGTTGCTTGATGAAACTTATTACCATTCACTTTCATTTCTTATAGACAAAGAAGAATTTATAGCTCAGGTAAAGCAACATAAATCTCTGATGTATCGTTATTTTAAGTTTCATCCTAAAGTATTTAGAAATACCGAAGCACTATATTCAAATGATATAGCTAATTCTGTTGCAAAACTTGGATACACAGGAATACTAGCAGAAGGCTGGGATAGAGTATTGGGATGGCGTTCTCCAAATTATGTTTATACTAATCCAGAGAATAATATAAAAGTTCTACTTAGAAACTATAAACTTAGCGATGATGTCGCTTTTAGGTTCTCAACAAAAACATGGAGTGAATTTCCTTTGACTGCAGAAAAATATGCCAATTGGATAGCCAATAATGAGGGAGACACTGTAAATCTATTCATGGATTACGAAACTTTTGGAGAACATCAGTGGAATGATACAGGCATATTTGAGTTTATGAAGGATTTACCAGGTAAACTTATCTCCAAAGGAGTAGGCTTTAATAAAGTTTCAGAAGCAATAAAATCAAAACCAGTTGGAGCTGTCGATGTGCCTTATTATCTTTCTTGGGCAGATATGGATAGAGATTTATCGGCATGGCTCGGTAATCAGATGCAGGATGCAGCTTTTAACAAACTCAAAGAAATGGAGCAAGAGATATTGTCCTCTGGTAATAAGGAACTCATAAATAGGTGGAGGATTCTTCAGACTTCAGATAATTTCTACTATATGTGTACAAAGTGGTTTGCAGATGGAGATATACACAAATATTTTAATGCGTACACTTCACCTTATATCGCTTATCTTAATTATATGAATGTAATATCCCATTTGGATTCTACAGTGAAGTCCTTTTTAAAGCTTCATCATACGCCTTAATATAAAATGGGAGAAATTTATCCCAACCAAACTGATTAGCTAACTGGTTTGCGGATATTTTGAGTTTTAATAGCTCGTCTTCGCCCATAAGAGCTATTTTCATCATGTCCTTAGCAGTCTGAGCTATATACTCATCCCTCTTCTTTCCAAGCATTTTCTCCACAAATACCCCTTTGTAATTGTTTTTATAATCATTTAATAAATACTGACCGAATCCACTTAAATCAGAAGTAAATGATATCGACATGTATGCTGCGGCTTCAAGTGGAGTATAACCAAAAGGTTCATATTTGGAAATAAAAAATCCTGCTGTAGACAGTGCCAGCATCTCATAATAAGTAAGGTTAAGAAGTTCATCTCCGACTACAAGATACTTTGGATAAAATATTACCTTAACATGGTTTTTCTCCGTGTTTTCAAGGCCATTTTCGTGAAGTTTATTAAGTATAGCATCATTGTTTTCGGGGTAGGATAGCATAAAAGGAGTAAGTGGAGGATTAGTTATTTTATTCTTTCTAAGCTGTTGAATTAGTTTTCTAGAGTCATTTATCATTTTGCTGTAAGCCATATTTGCTGTAGTCTCTTCTAGATCTGGTGACTCTGAGACCAGTTTGTCAAAGTTTTTAAGATCTTCATCAAGTGCAGATTTTATACCTATATACGTAAGGTAGTTAGCCGCTACATCATTTCTTACTCCAACTGTACCTGTAGGTACGGCTATAAGCGCTATTATTGAGTCGCCGTCTGTAAGCATTTTATCTAGTTTGCCAAGCGCATCTATAAAAATATCATACCCTTTGTCATAAAACTCGTATCTGCCGCTTGTAACGAATATCCTTAGTTTGTTGGTATTAATATCATAAAAAGGAAGAAAATACGCATTAAGAAAATTAGTTATCTTTTTTCTTGCGTTTTCCCTAAGCGTCTCTATAGAATTTGTATCAGGTAGGTTATCTGTGTCTATACCATTAATGGTTACTAAGTCAGGTTCCTTTCCGAGTATTACTCTGGCTTCTTTTGCCACCACACTGCTGACGGCAGTGAATATAGTTGCATTGAATGCACCAGCCTTCTCAGTAAAGTGTTTTGCGGCTACTCCATATTTATATGGCATATCTTGTGTTATATCTTTATTTTGCATTACATACTCATTGGTATTCCCTCCCGAGTAAGATATGGCTCTGCCTAAAACTGTTGCGTGTATAGTAAAGACAGTGGGTACATTCACTTTTTTATATTTTAGATATAGTAATGAACCTGCAGATAACCATTCATGAACCTGCACAACTAATTTTTTATTTATAGTTTTACTTAATTCTTCTATTATCGCACCTACAGAATATGACCAGGCAAGTGGCTCATTATAATCACCAGGAGAATTAAGGGAGTCTATATTAAAAGCATTCCAGAAATTCGTCTTTATCTCATTTATGTGTTTATTTTCAAATTCTTTGGAATCTATTAAAAGAATATTGACATCGTTAGCCGAGGACCATTTTCCAAAATAAATCTTAACTCCCTCTAGTTTTAGGTTGGCTATGGCGTCTTTTATGAATTGAGGGGGAGCCGTCTCTGTAAACTCCATTGCAGCTTGACTTTGATTGTAAAAACCAATTGCTAGATAATTATCTCCAAATTCTTTTTTCATGTATGAAGATTTAGATGTTAGAACTGTCCATATTCCTCCTACTTTATTTCCTGCTTCAAATGAAACCTCTATAAGAAATTTTTCCATAGTATTAATTTGCCATAGTAAAATAAATACTTGAAAAGTTTTAATTATAGAACAGTATAAAATAAATATGGTAGAGAAAGTGATAATAATAGGTTCTGGGCCAGCAGGATATACTGCAGCGATATACACTTCCAGGGATGATCTAAATCCACTGCTTATACGTGGTTTTGAAGTTGGAGGACAGTTAATGCTTACCTCAGAAATTGAGAATTTTCCAGGATTTAAGTCAATACTTGGTCCGGATCTTATGGATCAGTTTGCAGAGCAGGTTAAAAATCTCAAGTGTAGAGTTATAGATGAAAACGTTTCCAAAGTAGATTTTTCTTCATATCCATATAAAGTTTATGTTGGAAAAGACATGTATGAAACGTATTCTGTAATTATAGCTACCGGTGCATCCGTAAAGTGGCTCGGATTAGACAATGAAAAAAGACTACTTGGAAAAGGCGTTTCCGGATGTGCTGTATGTGATGGAGCTTTCTTCAAGCAAAAGAATGTAATAGTAGTAGGTGGGGGAGATAGTGCTATGGAGGATGCAAATTATCTTTCCACATTGACCGATTCGGTTACTCTTATACACAGGAGGCATGAATTCAGAGCAAGCAAGATAATGCAAGACAGAGTTCTTTCCAATAATAAAATAAAAGTAATTTGGGACAGTGAAGTAGTTGAGGTACTTGGCAAGGATCATGTAGAAGGTGTAAAAATAAAGAATGTAAAGACTGGAGAAGAGAAAGAAATTACAGCTTATGGTCTTTTCATAGCTATAGGACATACTCCTAATACCGATGTTTTCAAAGGTCAGATAGATATAGATGAAAACGGCTATATTATTACGCATAATTTTACTAATACGACTAAAGAGGGTGTATTTGCAGCTGGTGACGTACAGGATAAAATTTATAAACAAGCAGTAATAGCCGCAGGGTGGGGAAGTATGTGCGCTATGGACGCAAGGAAATTTTTAGAAGAAAAAAACCTAAGTAAATAGGAGATTATCTTTGAATTTTTTTGTGTAATCTTCTGGAGTTATTGTATTTACAAAAACGTTTTGTCCAAGTTCTATTCCTGCAAAATCTGCGAGTCTTGGGTATATCTCAAAGTGTAAGTGATAATCCGGCTCATTTTTATTTTCATGTATTACAAAATTGTATGAAGGTTTACCAAAAATTTTAGAATTAGTTCTTATTATACTTTTTAGTGCCTCTAAAATATCCTCTTTTTCTTGTTCATCTAAGTCTAAGAGATAGTTTACGTGTCTCTTTGGCAGTAGCATAGATTCTCCTGCTATTCTCGACCCATATGGTGCTATGGCAGCGATTTTTTCAGTTTCGAACAGCATGCGTTCATTTTCCTTTTTTATAGAATCTTCATAAAGGCAAGAATAATTCTGATTTTTATACTCTATAGCTTTCTCTATTTCTATTTTAGGAGTTCCAAGTATTTCAGGCCATGCTATTATTTGCGTGTGCGAATGACCTATACTTGCCCCACCTTTAGCTCCAGAATTCTTAAATACCATCACGTGCTTTATGTAATTTCTTGAATACAGATCCTCTTCACGTTCTATTACTGCAGAAAGCCATTCTATAGATTTTTTTGTATCCATATCTTCAAATTTATCAAAATGGTTCGGTGTTTCTATAATTACTTCGTTATAGCCATAACCTGATATGGAAGAAAAGAATCCTTTTTTATAATCTAAAGGTGTAGAACCGTTCAATTCGGGAAATTTATTCTTTATTACCATCGTTGTCCAAGGTTCATTTACATGCATTATCTCCAAATTTTTTCTATCGACAGTATCTCTTTCAAATGGGCAGTTTTTCAGGTTTTTAGATCCTTCATCCTCAATTTCAAGTTCTTCCGGCCTGTGTTCTCTGCCAGGCACTATAATAGAATAATAACCTGTCCTGTAATCCATTCTTATATCACTTTCTTGTTCGTTCATTTTATTAGGATGCAAATCAGATATTTAAAAATTTTTTTGTTTCCGGAACTTATAAAATTTCCAGTATATCTCCTTTAAAGCAATTTTTTGTTTACATTTAATAATTTGTGTAGTAAAGCCATGGGCTCTGTAGAAATCCTTT
>DARG01000028.1 GCA_002503215.1 Candidatus Parvarchaeota archaeon UBA446 | reverse complement strand
CAGGAAAGCCCTTAAAAATTCAATTGGTAATAATACGGGCTTTCCTTTGCGATAACCTTTCTTAGAAAGAAAGTTTAATCAAAGAAGCTTAAGAAAAATGTGTTAAAATAGTTGAAATAATTGCCATTTAAACCAGAACATTTATTATCTGACTCATATTTTAGTAATTGGTTAGATTATATGAATGAATACCTGTATGTAACTGCCTTAGGAAAATTTAAAGATTTTATTAAAACGACTGTTCATAAAGAGAAAGTCCCTTCAAAAGTGGATGAAGAATGGTTAGCAAAAGTAGGGTTTGCAGATAGACAAAACGACAGACGTTTCATCCCAATTTTAAAGGAGTTGGGATTTATTAGTGATGATGGAAGTCCTACTCAGGTTTATTCAGACTATCGAGATAAAGACAAATCAAAAGACGTGATGATGAAAGCACTCAAAGACGCTTACGCTGACTTGTTTTCTACATATGAAGATCCCTTTAGGCAAAGTGATGAAGACATTAGTAATTTCATAAAAAATAAGAAAAATTACTCTCAAAAGGTGGCAAATTTAGCTACAAGAACTTTTAAAACACTTGCTGTTGCGTCAGGAATTATTGAGGATTCTGAAGTCACTATCCAAAAACGCAGTTCACGGAAAGTAGAAAAACAGAAGGTAGTTAGTAAAGAGGAACATAAAGGCGATTCAAAAGAAGCGGATAAGGAATCAAACAACAATAATCATATTGATATCGAACCTGTTTCGATTGTGATAAATATTCAACTGGTTTTGCCCAATACCACAGACAAAGAGGTGTATAGTAATTTATTTTCTGAACTACGAAAATTTATTTCAAAAGAGAAGCATAATGAACCTTGAGCAGTTGTATTCATCGGTTCTCGATTTTCAGAAAAAGGGAAACTCCATATTGAGTAGATATGAAAGTTCGACTTCCCGAACAATAACTATCGATAGTTCCTATAAGCGACTTGGTAAGTTATCTTTACGACAAGAAGAGTTATTTCAGGAGGCGTTTAAGTGTATTGAACATGGAGTTTTTCGCTCTGCTATTGTTTTGGCTTGGGCTTCGTTTATAGATTTTTTGGGGGACAAGATAGGAGAAGATAATTTTAACAATTTGAACGTGACAAAAAATTGGAATATATCTAACACAGATGATTTAAGAGAGAAAGCCTCTGATAGTATGATAATAGAATGTGCAGTGGAAATAAAACTTATTAATAAAACTATGTCCAAGTCTTTGAGAGGATTGCTTGCTAAAAGAAATGAATGCGGTCATCCTTCTGATTACAAGCCTGGGCTTAATGACAGTTTAGGCTATATAGATGAGATTCTAAAACGGATAGAACTTTTACAGAAAACCTCACTGCCCTAACACGAATGAAGAAATATTACAAGAATTAAACGCTTTGCATGAGATAATATTACGCATACTATCGCAAATGCTTTAACGGTTTAGCTATAACCGTATTGATAAACTTAAAGGAGAGGAATATGGAGTTTACCTTTGGCATAGATATAATTGACCGAGTAGTTAGAGAGATTAAAGAGGCAAAGAAATACGTTAGAATAGCTGTTTTTCAAATTCATAATGAATCCATATATGACGCTCTCGACCACGTTTTGAGAAAAGATGTTGTTGTTGAAGTTTTTACCCTACCATACGATAGTATAAACGAGGATATTAGAGATAAAGTAAAAAACAGGATTGAAAGAATAAAGACGAATGGTGCTAAGGTATATTTTTCAAAATGGGGGATAGGAGACCCTGAAAGAACAACAACAGCGGTGGGTAGGTGGTATTCATTTCACGGTAAATTTTTAGTAACTGATAATGTAGCAATATCCATATCTGCCAACCTTACGGAAGAGTCCGAATTAGATGCTATGTTAATATACAGAGAACAGGAAAAAATCAGGGAGTTTAATGAGAAATTTCTGACTTTACTAACATTATTTGAAAAAGGGAGTATTAAGAATTTAGTAGAGCAAACGGAGTATGATAATAAAGAAACTCTATTCCTTGCACCGAGAACGATAACTGAACCAGAGGTGAGGTCGCATTGGATTAGGGATTATCCCTCAGAGATGTGTAAGACTATTATCTCTATTGAAAATGGGCTTTACATCGCACCGATTGAGTGCAGAGCTAGAGATTTATGGGAGATGGTAATAAACGAAGCAACCGAATATATTTATATTTCCACGGAGAGTTTTACAGACACCGCTATAATACCATTTTTGATTACTAATTCAATAGAAGGTAAGATTGTCAAGATACTTACAGGTAGCGAAAGCCAAGATTTTAACGAACGGATAAGAGAGTTATACCCAAGATTGATGGCTAATAACATAGAACTAAGAAAACCAAACCATCCTCTTCATGCAAAACTTATAATTACCGATAAGAGACTCATTGTTAGTTCAGTAAACTTCAATAAAATGAATTTAGGATATGCAAAAAAGAAGGCTCTCTGGAGAGCAAACACTGAGACCATAACGGTCGAATCAAATCCAGATACTATTAGAAAAGCTAAAGCCGATTATGATGAAATCTTTAATGCTTCCATCCAATTGTTAAACTATTTATCAGAAAAAGAAGGAGACTATGCAGTATCCATCTTCACGGTATATGGAGTCAAGCCAGATAAGAACGTGAAGAATTTACTTAGCAGAGTGATAGTAAGGAGCGACATAAAATTAAAAAGAAATCTTTATCAGATAGGTAGATACGCTTCTATCTTAATAAAAAAATTCAATAAAAGCAAACCCATTATTGAGACTCCCGACTTTTTGTGTGCAATGGTTCTTTATTATCTATCCGATAGGAAACATACTGAATCGGAGTTAAAGGAAAAGCTTTCAGAAATATTCTCTATAATTGATAATGAAAGTATAATTGAGAAACTACTGCAATATAAATTGATAATAAAGGAGGAAGAGTTTTACAAGATAGACCTAAAAACATTATTAGGTGAGGCATAATGAAGGAAAATATTATAATTAATGATGATTGCGTAAAGTATCTATCAAAAACGCTAAAAAAAGACCTTCAAATAGATTTATCTTTTTTAGATCCCCCCTTTAATCAAGGAAAAGATTACCGAATCAACGATGACGATATTCCAGAGGAAGAATATTGGGCGTTTATGAAAAGGGTTTGTAAACTAATATACAATAGAACTTCCGATGGAGGTTCGATATATTTTATGCAAAGAGAAAAGAATACAAGCCATGTTATGAAGGTTCTTGAAGACACTGGCTGGACATACCAGAATTTGATTATTTGGAAAAAGAAAACCTCCGCTGTTCCACAGAATAATAAATTTGGGTTACATTACCAAATAATAGTATTTGCCACGAAAGGTGATAAACCAAGAGTTTTTAATAAACTCAGGATAAATCCGCCAAGATTAGTTACAGAGAAATATGAGAGACCAAACGGTATGTATGTTACTGACATATGGGACGATATTAGGGAACTAACGTCAGGATATTTTGCTGGGGAAGAGGCATTAAGGCAAGAAAATGGTGAAAGGTTTCATAAACAACAATCACCAATATCTCTTTTGCTGAGGATAATCTTATCTTCCAGTAATATTGGGGACTTGATTTTTGATCCTTTTGCAGGAACTGGAACAACACTCGTTGTAGCAAAACAGTTATCCAGAAAATATATCGGAGTTGAAATTGACCCAAAAAACGTTGACGAAATAAAGAACAGATTAACCAATTTAAGAGGCAGTGATAACATCGAGAAGTATCGTAAAGATTATCTTTTTACGGAGAACCTAAATAAAATATGGAATCCAAAGAATGCTCAAATCGATAATTAGTTTTTATTTGAAAAACCCCTAAGTGATAATGTAGTATCCACTTAATTAAATAATCGGATACCTACCTATC
>DARG01000010.1 GCA_002503215.1 Candidatus Parvarchaeota archaeon UBA446 | reverse complement strand
CCGGTACAATAACAGGAACAGTTTCCTCAACAACATTACCAGCTTTCGTAGCAGATTTCAACGGTGCATTCACAACTTATGGTACAGCAAATCCACAGCTTTCAGGTATAAATGTAAACTGGATAGCGAATCAGAACTACTCAATATCTGTTTGGATAAATTTTAATGCAGTTTCTGGTGGTCAAGCTAATCAGTGTTTCGTTTATATAACTAACGGAGGTACAATGTGTCCTTTAGGTATGATGTCCAGTAAGTTTTTGGGAAGTGTATGGCAAGTTAATGACGTTACAAGTACAAATAATGCGTCCGTTGGTAAATGGTATAATATAATTTTGTCGTATAACGACGCAACCGGAACGAATGTACTATATGTAAATGGCATTTATATAGGTGCTACTACTGGAAAGATTTCTTTTCCAAGTCAAGGTTCATCAGAGGTGCTCACTCTTGGATATCCTATATCTGGACCACCGTGTATTTTTTCGAGTTCGTGCACTCCTTCTATAGGTATGTCAACGATATCTGGGTACGTTTCGGATTTCCAGTTCTATGACTCTGCTCTCACTTCTGCAGAAGCATCAGGCATCTACAAAGAGGGGCTTTTAGGCAAACCACTCTCTAATGCGTTGTTATTTCTATGGTTACCTCTAAATGGCACGATAAGAGATTACAGTGCTAATAAAAATGCATTAACTACAAACAATGTATTTTCAACAAGTGATTATGCTTCATCTTGAAGCCGTTTACAGCATCAGTCTGTTTGGTTCTGTATTCTTTTAATCTAACCTTAAAAGTATAATATTTATACTCCAAATTAATAGATTAAATGTGGGAGCGCTTAAAATAATATTTTATATCATTGTAGCAATAGTGGTATTTTCGTTGATATCAACATATATAATAGGAATAAACGCACCAGAGGTGGCTGGTTTAATAGGTCAGTCAGTTACTTCATTCTTTAAAGGAGCTTCTTCAAATAATACATTTGTATCAAACGGTGAAAATTTTTCATATCCGGGAAACTGGTTAATATTTTCTCCTTCTGTTGTAACTGGGGTACCAATCCTTTCTCAAAACAGTACAATATCCCATAGCATATCTAGCGAATTGACAAATTCCTCTATAGCTATAATATTTCCAAATTCATATGTCACACAGATAATAGGGGACATACCTGGTTTTATATCAGGGGCAGTTTCTAAGAATTTAAGTCTCGGCACGATAACAAAACTTATTAAAAATGTAAATGTTGTAGTAGTCACCGACTTTCCCCTCCCAACAAATCTTTCAAACGGTTCCGATCTTACACAGATAAACGATTATCTAAAAGGTTTTGATTTAAACGGCGGAAACAGCTCTAGTGTAAATGTTTCCGGGACAAACGGCTTTTTACTTAACTACAAGAATGTAAGAATACCACAAATAGACAATTTATCGTTTGCAGATGCGAAAATTGCAATAGCAGTTACGGGTAAAACAGTTTGTATGGTCTTTGGACTAGCGTCTGAAAATACTTCTCTGAAAACAGTAGATACTGGTTTCGATAGAGTTCTAGGAAGCGTAAAATGCAAGACTAATTAATATCTATTTTCGTTTTATTGTTATAATTTTAAGCCTTTTTGCGATATCAGATTATCTTCGCCATCGATAGAACGCTACCCACAGAATATTTAGAGCGGTGGATCTTGTTTAAGGCACCGCGTCCCTGCTCTTTTGTTATAAAACCCACAGTTATCTCTCTTGAGATACGAGGAGTATCCGGATGAAACCCTAAGAGTCTTGTCGCTTTTGTCTCTGCGGCTCTTGCAAAAAGGCACGAGTTAGAATTGGATTCGATAAGCTCCTCCCCCTGGGGCAGATTCCAGCCTATCTTTTTAAGTATCTGCCGTGTTTCCGAAAGTTTTCTTCTCAGCATGAATGGCACATGCACGACATGGACAGGTCCTTCTTTTATTGAGGGTTTTAGCCTGCGCATAGAAGAGAATACATATCCTCTTTTGTCGTGGTAGTCTTGACTAAGCCCTGCCCATTCATTTATTGCCAGAGCGACCAATGGTATCTTCCGCTTTTTCGCTTCAGAGTAATAACCTCTTATAACTGCACGCCTGCACAACTGACATGTTCGTACTACTGGCAATGAGCTTGAACTTTTGATCGAATAGTATCTGCGTTCGTCCAGATATATGCGCCTGAATTCCTCACTGAGCTCATGCGAACAGCGTTTTGAATATAACTCGGCTGTCCTTCTGTATGCATTTACATCATTGCGGTTTAGATACTTACGTATGTCTATAACTTCATAGTCTACTCCGAGTGTTTTTGCCACAGCTCTTGCTCGTGAGAACTCGTGCATCGGGTAATAACCGATATCAAAAGTAAACGCAAGTGGCTTAAATCCCATTTTTTTCAGAGTATAGAGCATTGCGCTGCTGTCCTTTCCGCCAGATATTCCAGCCATGATATCATATTTTTTGCCGTTTCCGATGAAAGACTCAAAAAATTCTTTCTCTTCTTCAAGGGAAGAGCGATTGAAATTCGTCCTGTATATCTCGCATATGCTGCACAGACCATTATCAGATATTTTTATACTTGGATTGGCGTCCGAGTTTAGACAGACCTTACATTCCATATCCCACCCGTTTCAGGTATTTGACTATGCTATTGTCATATCCTATGCAGCGTTCGAACGCCTTTATCGAGAGCAACCTGCGTGTAGCCATGTCTACCTCTTCTTTTTCGCGCAGTTCTTTCAATACTTTCGTGTAGTCTGCTGGGTCGACCAACACCGTACGGTAAGCATAGTGCTTGGCTGCAGCTCTCACCATCGCAGGTCCTCCTATATCAAGATTTCTTATCGCGTCCTTGTGATTGAATCCTCTTCGTGTTATTGTCCTTTCGAATGGATAAAAATTGCACACAACTATATTGAATGGTATTATCCCGTACCTTCTCACGTCGGTTAAATGATCTTTTTTGTTTGGATTCACGAATATTCCACCATATATGCGGGGATGTATTGTTTTTACGCCTTGCGGATTCATTATCGGAGGCCATCCTGTAAGCCTCGATGTTTTTAAGGCGCGTATGCCATGTTTTTCCAAGTAATCTGCGTTTCTTCCAGAAGCTACAAAAGAGAAGCCGAGCTTTTTTAGGCCTTTTGTGAATGCGACCAAACCTTTTCTGTCAGAAACGGATATTAAAGCAGTTTTTTTAAAATGCGATTTGTTTAACACATCTTGTGCCAGTGACATTTTTTTACACATCCTTCGATCATGCCTGATATAGGTGGTTTGTGGCCACATTCTTTTGCATGAAGTATATTTCCATTTCGCATCAAGGATTCTGATGTTTTAAGCTCATTTTCTTCCTTCTTTTTCATAAACTAACGTTTCTGTTTTAATTAGAAACAACTGCGAAATTATTTAAGCTAATTTCTCCTAAAAAGGAGATGAAAATAGAAGAAGCGATGGAAGCAGTCGGATTGACGCGGGCCGAATCAAAGATATACGTTGCGCTACTTAGCACCGGTGGTTCTACGATAAGTGGGATAATACGCGAAACCGGACTGCATTCTTCAGTTGCTTATAATTCGATACAAAGACTTCAGAACAAAGGGTTTGTCTCTTATAATATCTTAGGAAAAAGAAAGTCCTTCTTTGCCGCGGATCTGGCTATGGTAAAAGAACTGTTAAAAGAAAGATATGCTGAGTTTGAAAAGACCATATCTGAAATCGAAAGGCTGAAAAGCGGCTTCGGCCCGCAACAGGACGTGAGCGTGTTTGAAGGTGCCAGCGGTATAAAGATGTTTCTTAGGGACGTTTTCGTCTCGTTGAGCAGAGGTAATGAGCACCTAGTACTTGGCGTATCATCCAGCGCTAGTGGATTCGGAAAGACAATACGCGTATGGGACGAAAAGCGCATAAAAAAAGGAATACGAAAGCGCGTACTTATCTCAGGAGACGGCGGTGAATGGAGGGAATTTTACGAAAAGCGGCGTCTTACACATGTTAAAACACTGCCTAAACTATATGACAGCGGAATGACTATAAATATATACGGCGATAAATCGGCGCTAGTAATCTGGGGAAAATCTCCGACAACGATAATGTTAAAAAACAAAGAAGTCACGCGAAATTTCAGGCACTACTTTGAATTATTATGGTCAATGTCAAAATAAGGCATATCTGATTTATCTCTTAAAAAAGTTAAAGTGAAAACTTTCTATGTGTAAGAAATTTTTTATCGCTATCATGTGGAGCTAGAGGGATTTGCACCCTCACCGTCACGAGCTTCAGTCGTGTGCCCTCCTGTTGGGCGATAGCTCCAAGTTATTGAATAGTATATTAATATTAATAATTTATATTCCACTTTTATAAGTGCAAATTTATAGTGTATTTACTGCTCAAATGCAAATTTGCACACTTCTCCGTTTGTAGCAGAACATTCTTTTTCGCTTAGTTTAAGAGAAGTTCCCGTGAGTTTATAAGATAAACCAGATATTAGACTTCCTAAAAGAAAACATCTTTTCTCCATTGAATCATCTATATGCAGAGCATTGAAAGAATTGTAAACATCCACCTCTATCAAGTAATTCAATTCGGTTTTTAAAGTGTTTATCCTTCCCATACCACTTATAACGGGCAGCACGTCTAATCCTTCTTTACCGTATTTTTCTACTATAAGTTCTAGGTTATACTGTTGGTATAGTTTCGCTAATTCTTTACCTGCTTGGCTTTCTATACCATATACTCCAGGGCCGATTATACTTTTAAGCTTACTAAATAGATAAGGAAAATAAGTAACGGGAATTATCTCTGAAGCTATGGAGTTTATGGATATGTTTACATCGTCTTTTATAATTTCTACCTTTTTGAGCGATTCGTTTTCTTTATTGGATATTATAGAAGGGATATAACTGTACTGGCTTTTCGATTCACTTACGTTTATATCAAAAAAATCGGCATCGGAACCACCAGTAGTCCTGCACTTTGTTTCTATCACTTCTACGTCCTTATTTGTAATGAGTCTATAAATTCCTGTAAGAAGCCCATTGCTGTTAAAGCAGTAAGGAGCATCATATATCAGGTTTAGAAAGGAATTGAAATTACCTTCTATACTTATTTTATACAAATTTAAATCCTGATTTATTTTGTTTAATCTTCCAAGTCCCATTTCTTTTATAACTTCAAATAATTTTGCTTCTAGATCTTCTCCACGGCCTTTTATTACTTTATTTTTTATAAGGTCTTGGAAAAAGGAGTAGAAGACCGTTGATGAAACTTCATAAAATATACCTTTTGTAGCTAAACCTAGAATGGTATTTACTGAATTTTGTATTGCTTCTAAACTACCTTTTGGTAAGACTAATACCCTTATTTTATTCAATAAGTAAATCCCCTTGGATTCATCATATTCTAGATCAAGCTCCATGTATTTATTTAAATATGTAAAACTTATATGCTTTTATTGTATTTTCAAACCATGGATGCAGTTAAATTAAAATTGAGAAGCTTGATAATAATGATAGTAGCGATCGTAGTTTTCATCTCAGCAGTCGTTATATATTTGCTTGTATTTGTAAACGGATCAGCTACAACTGCAATTGGAAATAATTGGTTTAGCATAAAGGGCGCTTCTCCGATAATAAACAACGGCAAACTCTGGGTAAATTTTGCCGGAATAGAAGGCTGCCAATACTGTGCTATAGAGAGGTACGCGTTTTTCGATGCGCTTAGTAACTTTGGGAATTGGACATATTACGGTAAAAATGTAGATCTAAATACATTACCTACAAGTAATTATTCAAATACTCCTCAGACAAATACACTCTTTTATCACGCTTATGAGGGAGACTGGACTTTGAACTTCCTAAATCCAAATCTAAAGTATACTTCTAATTACGTAAATTTCACTTCCGAGGAGCTTTATAACGACCAGTACCCTAATCCAACTCCTTTACAGTCATTTACTCCTTTAGAACAACAATACGCTTCAAAATATGATTCAGGAGGAGCAGTCCCTTTTTCCGTTATAGGGGGAAACTTTTTTGAAGTAGGAGCCGGATCAAGCCTTGCTCCAGATGGAACACCTATAATTTTTGCCGGGAATGGCACAGGTTATATGCCTTCTTACATAATATCTCAATTTAATACAAGCAGCTCTACAATTTCCAAAGGAATAACAGAAGAGGCAGATTATATAACAAGCATGATATGTAGCGACATTAATAATGCAGCCCCTGTGTGTTCTTCTCCTTCATTGCCGAAGGTCTAATTACTAAAAGTCGGTAAACCACGTTAGATAAAATCGAATATCTTATGTCTTTTTATTAATAAAAGAAAGATTTACGGCTCTATCCAGATTTATGTATTTGTCACAAGCGGCCCTAATATCATCAGTAGTTATATCTATAGGCTTTTGGGACAGTAAACTATAGTTTTCATAACCTGAAATTACTCTCGCTTGCAGTTCTAGTAATGCGATGCGAATGGCAGAACTTATTGGGTTTCTGTACTTTTCCACAATATAGGCGTCGCGACTTGCGCTTTTTATCTTTTTTATATAATCTGGATCTATTTCTCCAGCGTGTATCCTATCTATTTCTTTATCTATAATTCTTCTTACTTTAAGAAAGTCATTAGAAGAAGATTCCGTGTACACATTTAGCGTCCCAAATCTTATGTGTCCGTTATTTTCTACATTTATAGAATAGATAAGTCCATTTTCCTGTCTAAGCGTCTTATATAGGTTATTATTTAGAATGGTCGATATCATACTTAAAGAAAGGTACTCTTTTCTGTTGTCAATTTTGAATCCAGTCGTAGGTATGAACATCTCTAACCTCGAATAAGGTGATTTTGGGTTTTCAACTCCTATTTCCTTTTTCTTTCCTAAAGGTTTTATCTCAGAAAAATCTCTTTTTGGGCCTTTTCTATAGAAAGAAGAGAATTTATCGTCAATGGTTTTGCTGATCTTATCAAGGTTCATTCCTCCATACGCTATGAAAACCATATTTTCGGGAACGAATGCTCTTTCATACTCTCGCTTTAAATCTTCTACTGTTAGCGCGTCTATCTCTGGGCCTGTAGGAGGTCGCGCCCATCTCACTATCTTTTTCCCTTCACCATTGTTTCCATAGAGCGCTTCGTATACAATTGTATAATAATTTACTACTGGTCCGTTTTTATCCGCTTTCAGCTCATTTTTTATCGGGCCTTTCTCCTTTTCCAAGCGTTCACTTGGGAAAATAGAGTTTTGTACCGTATCACTAATCAAATCTATTAATATGTCTGTTTTTCTTGTGACCCCCAATGTGTATATTTTAATGGTGTCTGTATATGTAGCTGCATTGTATTCTATGGCGTTATAACTCAATGTTTCATCTATATCGCGATAGTTCTTGGTTTTGGTACCTTCAAATAGCATGTGCTCAAGCGTATGTGCAGAATGTTTTTTGTTTTCATCTAGTGCTCCAAATGCCGTGATTGATGCAAGTGCCGTATATCCGGTTTTCAATGGATATAATATGTATGGCATCCCGCTTTCCGTCTTTGATATTTTCATTTATTAAGTAAGAATAAGTTTAGTATTAATACGTTTAATGCCGCTTCTCGCGCAATTCGGCGCAGGTTTAATTGCGTTCTTCGTAAATTACTAAAAGTTAGCGATGCAATTGAATTCCGTTTAGTGATAAACATATTTAAGCAATAATTTTCCTAGAATAAGGATGCTAGGCAAAAAGGTTAAAAATATAGAGATAAAAAAAGGTCAAAAAGTGTCTGATTTGGTAAAGGCATTTTCAGAAGGAGGAGGTTTCACGGCCAAGAAATTAGCGGTCGCTTCAGACATATTCCAAGAGATGGAGAAAGACAAAAACTGCGTAAAATTCCTTTCTTTTCCAGCTGATATAATCTCCACGGGTCTAAGAGGAGTTATAGTGGATATGGTAAAGAAAAAACAAGTAGATGTTATAATAACCACTTGCGGTACTCTTGATCATGACCTGGCTAAGGTTTGGAAAGACTATTACGCAGGGACAGAGATGTCAGATGACGCAAAGTTAAGGCAAGAAGGTATAAACCGTCTTTATAATATATTCATACCAAATTCAAGTTATGGTTTTATTTTAGAGGATAAACTTATTCCTATATTGAAGGAAGCAGCTTTAGAACAGAAAGAATATTCAACAAGCGAGTTGATAAGTTTTATTGGAAAGAAGATAAGTAAGGAGAAAGGAGCTAAAGATTCTATAGTTTACTGGGCCTGGAAGAACAACATACCTATGATAGTACCGGGTATAACCGATGGCAGTGTAGGCTCACAGATTTGGATGTATTCGCAGAAGGATAAGGATTTCAAAATAAATTTAATAAAAGATGAGGATTTACTTGCAGGTATCGTTTTTAAGGCTAAAAAGAGCGGAGCTCTTATGTTAGGAGGAGGGATTTCAAAACATCATACGATATGGTGGAATCAGTTTAAAGACGGTCTAGATTATGCGATTTACATGACTACCGCAGTGGAATGGGACGGAAGTCTTTCAGGTGCTAGATTAGAAGAAGCGATCTCATGGGGCAAGGTAAAACCTGCCGCAAAGCAGATTACCGTCGAAGGAGATGTAACTATACTTCTGCCTTTGCTCTATGCTTCTTTTTTGGGGTGAAATTATGAAAATATCGGAATTAAGGGACGGAATGAGTGATGTTGACTTGACAGCGGAAATCACCGACATGGGTGAAAGCAGAGAAGTCATGACAAAATTTGGAAGCAATAAAGTTGCAACCGCAAGCATAAAAGACGACAGTGGAGAATGCAAGTTGTCTTTGTGGGGCAAGCAAATTGAGATGTTTTCTGCAGGAGATAATATAGAGATAAGTAAAGGCTATGTAAAGTCTTTTAGAGACGAACTTCAGGTAAATGTTGGTAAAGCCGGTTCTATAAGGAAGTTATAAACTAAGTATGCTTCCCGTTTATTTTTTTTCTCTTTTAATAGTAGTTGCGGGATTTCTAGCTTATCCTTTAATATCTAAGAAGTATATAGGAGGAGTTGGATACAAAAGATTCCTTCCAATCTTTCTAGGACTTACGGCTTTAGGTTCATTTATACCTCCTCTTTTAGTATATCACTCGTTTCCAGTAGATCTTTCTGTAATCCCTTTTCTTGCGCTCCTTGGAGCAATGTACACCGTAGCGGCTTATTTCGTCTTTTATTCGTTAGAAAGATATAATCTAGGTATAATAAATTCCATAATAGGTTCTCAACAGGCACTTATTGCATTCTTTGATGCTCTACTATTCATAGAGTCAGAATTAAGAAACATAATAATACCCTTTATAATCATAATCTCAGGGATATTTATAGTGGGCAAGAGCAGCGCGGGAAAAAGCAGATTTTCCAAGTATATAATCCTAGCCTTTATAGGCACGCTCCTGTGGGTTTTTATGTGGGTACTCTTCTACACAATAAATACAAACTACCCATTAAGTTACTACGCGGTAATTCAATCGTTTGCCTTCCTATTCTGTTTACCAGTTACTTGGTTAATAGCAGACAAGAAAGTAAAAAAAGAAAAATATGGGGAAAAGATGAAGTTTATAGTAGTTGCAGGATTAATGAATGGTATAGCTTCAGGCATATTCTCATTTGCATATAAATTCAATGCGCTATTAACTCCTTTCATCGTACAGCTTACAGTTCCTTTGGTTCTTATTCTCTCGTTTTTATTACTTAAAGAAAGGTTGAAAAAGTTAGAATTAGTTGGAGTGATACTCATAATACTGGGCACTTTTATCTACATAGTAATTTAATTTATAAATCGTATGAAGTCGCAGAGACAGTTTTTGCAGTAAAAGCATAGGAATCATTAAACTTGTTCATTCTTGCAGAAACATCAATCTGAAACAGCCCAAAAGATATCTGGTTTAACTTTTCGTTCAAATCTTCTTTTTCGGATAATTTTAATAACTCATCGGCCTGCTTGTCAAAAAAAGTTATACTGGCACTTTTAATCCCGTCATCGAGTATTCCTCTTATCTTTAATGTTTTGGATATAGCCTTATCTCCGTGTATATCACATACATCAGTTACTTTTTTCTTGCAGATATTGCACCTTACCAAATAAATGTCATCTGCAAAAAGGCGGGTTATAAACCCCTTGATATATGCAGTTTCTCCGTCATTTACTTGATTTATCTTTTTGTATTCTTTCTGTTTAGATTCAGTTTTAGTAACAGAATTAGAGTTTACTGATATAGCAGCACCACTGCCAATATTAAGCTCAACAATGTTATTAAAAGAATTTTCCTTGGCGTATGCATTTACTATAGAAATGTGTTCTCCATCTTTCACATTACTTATTTTATCAATATAATTTTCATTCCAAGTAACTACTGGTAACTCGCCAGTTTCATCTTCAATCACAAAATTCATGACTCTGGCTTCTCTCCCTTTAACCGTAACAGTTCTCGGTGGAAATTTCTTTTTTATCTTAGCAGAAATATTTACATGTGCTATCTTCTGGTTTATTTCTCCTGCTTTATAATCTCTTTTTATGGGAGTGATACCATTTTCTGTAGCAAGCATTCTGAGAATTGCGTCTTCTGTAAGGCTAGGGAATCTTTCAAGTCTCTTCTTTATTTCTTTTAATATATCTTCTTTAGGTACATTATTTTTCTCTGCAATCTTATCAATTATCCAGTCTTCCATTACTTTGTTATAAGTTTTACTTTGTTTTTTATTTTTTTAAACGAATCAGCGTCTTTACCTTCATAGTATATCCTTAATAAAGGTTCGGTATTTGATTTTCTAAACAGCATAAATCCATTGTCATTTTTTATTTTAACTCCGTCTACTTTAGTTATGTTTCCGTATTTTTTTGCCGATTTTTCTATCGATTCCAGTTTCTTTTCACGTTCTTTTTCGCTTTTAAAAGGAATGGATGAAGATTCAAAGTATACTTTAGGGAATTCTTCTACAATTTTGCTAAATTTCTTTCCTGTCTTGTTTAATATATCTGCCATTAATACTGCACCAAGTAATCCATCAGAGAATGGGAAGTATCTACCAAAGTAAAAATGAGAAGCAGTCTCTACTCCCAAATCATATTTCCCATTTTTAAGCAACTTCTCTATGTTTGGCCTGCCAACTTTAGAGTAGGTCACATTTGCAAACTCTTCTAAATGTGAGGAGCATGCAACAGTTGCAACAATATTTTTTAATTTGAGATATTTGATGAATATCATAGTAACTACCATAGGATCCACAAAAGTTCCTTTCTCGTCTACGAAGCCGACTCTATCTCCATCTGCGTCCATTTGTATTCCCATGTCAAGTTGGTTCTTTTTTACCATGTTTCCAAGCTGTGTAGCATTTTCTTTTATTGGTTCTGGAGTCTTTCCATAAAAATTGCTGTCTGGTTTTTTGTGCAATAATGTAGTTTTAGAACCAAGTCTTGTAAATATATCAGGAGCTATACTTGTAGTCGAGCCACCCATACTGTCTATACCTATATTTAATTTTACGGTCTTTATTGATTTAGTGATATAAGAAATATATCTCTCGTAATAATCATCTTCTTTCATACTCCCTATGCTATCTTTGAACTTTCCACTATCGTAAATCTTTTTTATTTTTTCCGGCGTGACAGTAACCCCCTTTGAGTATGGTAGTAATCCCGTATACTTGGCAGGGTTATGGGAGGCAGTTATACACAAACCATCTGATTTCTCAATGAATGATGCGAATACTGGTATCATTATAGGTCCCATACCAATATCTATAACTTCCTTTCCGCTTTCGACCAGGCCTTTTTTTACAAAGTTTCTTATTGCAAGACTGCCGATTCTGTTGTCGTAGCCTAAGAATATTTTTTTATTTTTTAGATAAGTAGCTATGGCCCTGCTTATATTATATGCATTTTTTTCATTTAGTTCTTCAGGATAGATCCCTCTTATGTCATATTCCTTAAATATTTCCATAATATTAGTTAGGTGTCTAGAGTATAAAATGATTTTATTTTTTCTATTTGTTTTGTAGATTATTACTTAGGGCTAACGTTGTTTATATCTTATAGAACATTACTTTGAGCAGTATTTATTTTAGTATCTTAAAGATACAGAATAAATATAATTTATACACTAACAAGAAATACTTTATTTGTTGTTGTCTCTGCGACATAAAGAAAGCTATCTGTTGGATTTAAATTAGCGTAAGAAGTGCATGTGCTGTCAGGCGTTGGAAGTGTTATATTGGCTATTCTTGTGTTTGTAGTTGTATCAAAAACCGTTATGTTATTACTACCGCAGTATATACCAAATATATATTTACCATTATTTGTTATAGAAACACTGGAGATGTGGCTGCCGGAAAAACCAGCAGTAAGATTCTTAATTATAGAAAGTGTTGATGCATCAACTTCAATAGAAAATTTACCTGCAATGTAAGCATCTTGTCCATTCGGACTATAGACTACTTGCTCAGGGAATTTTATATCAGTTAAATTTTTCACAATAGAATATGATGATCCACTCATAACTTCTACAGTATTGTTGTTGTTAGCTACGAGGTATATCTGATTGGTGCTGGGATTTTCACTAGCAGACCAAATAGCTAAACCGTCTTGAGATACATTTTGAATTATATTCAGACTCGAAGTGTTCAAAACCAAAAACCGCGTACACTTTGGATTAGGGTAATTATAACCAGGTATAAATAGTCTACCTTTACCCGGAGAAAGAGTAAGTATCTGGGGATCACATAAACCAGTTATATTCTTTACAACTTTATAATTAGAAGTGTTAAGAACAATCATATACGTTCCTGCAGGTGAAGCAACGTTTGAATTTCCGGCTATAAAAGCTAGTTGGCCATTTTTAGAGAAAACAACACTTCTAGTTGGTAAATTAGTAAGAGTTTTTACTACAGTGTTTGAAACAATATTTATTATTGAAATTGAACTGTTTGCCTGATTGGGCTGCCATAAATAATATCCATTTTTTGAAAGAGACCCTAACGTAGGGAAATCTTCCACAGAAATAGATTCGAGTACTTGGTAAGGTGTTATAGAACCAACCTTACCTGTTATCGTACCAGAACTTATTAAAGGTGAATTTAATGAATTATATTCGACACCATTTATCACGACTTTATCTGCGAAATAAGAACCGGTTGAATCAGGACAGGTATGCTGAAAGAAAAACGTGTGAGAACCTCCGACAGTCATGGAATAATTTAGTGGTTCTATGAATGATGAACCATTTCTAAGGGTAATCTTGGCGTTTGTCAATTCCAAGGGGTACCCAAATAGATTGGAAATTGAGGTTACAAGGGTATTGCCTGCTACGCAGTTTGCTTGTATGGAGAACCCAGAGAAACCAGTTATTGTAAATGATGCAGAAGAGGCAGGGTTAAAGATACCCATTGAATAAAGGATTACTGCTACTATTACTATGATTAATATGGCCCAGCCATAGGTCATCATATACTCTAAAGCTGACTGAGACCTATACCCGCTAACATATATTAAATTAGATGGAGATAAATAAAAAGGTTTTCGAGAGTACCTCATCTGTGGTAGGATATTTCATTTAAACAGCATTTATACTAGAGCTCATTTTTTTGTGTTTATTATCCTACCGATAGCTACTTTTAACTGTGATTTACTTTCTTCTGTAGGATTAGAATCCATAAAGAACGGTAGCTTGGCTAGTATAGGTAAATCTATCTTCTCATCTGACTTCCCTAGATAATTCACAGCGCCGCAGTCTTTACAAACGAAGTAACTCATGTTCTCTATAACACCTATTACAGGGATGTTAAGGCTTTTAGCTACCACTAAGGTTTTTTTGCCTACTATATTTGAAAGTTCTTGAGGTGTAGTAACTACCACCACTCCATCTACCGGTATAGACTGAAAGACTGTTATGGGAGCATCGCTTGTTCCAGGAGGCAAGTCTAGTAACAAAATATCCAAATCTCCCCATTCTGTGTCATTATACATTTGTTTTATCGCGCTTGATACTAAAGGTCCACGCCATATTATTGCTTCCACATTGGTAAGCATGTCAACGCCGATTATAGATATTCCTTCATTTACGTTAGGCATTATTTTTCCCGATTCGTTTGCATATGCTTGTTTTTTAATATTGAAAAGAGAAGCAATCGAAGGCCCGGATATATCACAGTCTAATATGCCTGTCTTATAACCTAATGATTTAGCAGTCTGCGAAAGAAGCTTTACTACAGTGCTTTTTCCCACACCTCCTTTTGCAGAGTATACAGCTATTATATGTTTTATTTTCTTTTTTTCATATCTTTCTATGCTTTCGGGCATGGATATCCTCTCTTTTCTTATAACGTTTTTTATGTCTTCAAGCTCTTCCTTTGTCATAAACCCGAAGTTAACTTCCACGTCCGCATACCCTTGGCTTTTTAACGCGGCTTTTATGTCTTTTTCTATTGTAGACGAGAGAGGGCACCCAGGAACGGTCAGTTTTACATTTACAGTTATTTTATCTTCGTTATCTTCGATAGAATCAATCATTCTAAGTTTTACTATACTTATCCCTATTTCTGGATCTTTTATCGACTCTATCAACGCTAATATCTCCTTAAGCTTATCTCCTTCAACTTTCATAAAAAACTATAGAAGTTTATTTTTTCTTTTCTTCGTCTAAATCCGCTATACCGTTAGAAGTGATCTCAAAAGACGCTTCTCCTTCAGGAAGACTTGGAGAATCTACTAGTTTCGCCACTCTAGATCCTTTCTTACCCTTTCTTAGATATATTCTGTAAGTAGCTACATGTCCTATTATATGTCCTCCAACGGCTGCAGTTGGGTCACCAAACATAACATCAGGTCTGGCCATTACTTGATTTGTAATATATACGGCAATGTTGAATCTATCGGCTAGTCTTTGTAACGTATGTAAGACCACATTTACTTTCTGTTGTCTGTCAGCAAGGGTTCCTCTGCCTACGTACTCCGCTCTGAAAAGAGCCATCATGCTGTCAACTACTATAAGTTTTATCTTAGGATCGGCATTTACAAGTTCAGGTACTTTATTAACTAATAACACTTGGTGATCAGAAGAATATGCTCTACCTATCTTTATGTTCTGAAGAGCCTGTTTTGGATCTAATCCCTTACTGGCTGCCAGCTGCTCTATCCTAGAAGGCCTAAACGTACCTTCGGTATCAATCCATATAGCATGTCCATCCAATCCACCTTTTTCTACTGGAAGTTGTACATCTACAGCTAATTGAAAGGCCATCTGGCTTTTTCCGGAACCATATTCCCCATAGCATTCTGTTATAGCTTGTGTTTCAACTCCTCCTCCAAGAAGGATATTGAATGCTTCACTGCCCGTTGAGATCCTCTGTACACTCTTTCTTTTATCTTCGAACTCTAACCCCGACATGAAATTCATTCCAGAAGCATCTCTTGCTTCAGCTACGATTTTTTTAGCAGTAGGTTCTCCTATACCGCAAGCTTCCACTAATACCATTGGGTTTGCAGTAGCAAGCGAAATTATATCTTGGTATCCTGCACTTTTTATTTTTGAAGCGATTGTGCTGCCTACTCCCGGTAAGTCTTTTATATCTTTATACTCAAAATCAGCCGCTATATCCTCTTTTTTCTCTTCATTTAATTCTTCATTCTGTTCTTCTATATTCTCTTCTACGTCGTCGTCTTCCATTTTACCTCACTTAACTTTATTCAGGACTATTGTGGTATCTGTCCTACCTACGCCCTTTTCTTTTCTTAGTTGCGAAACTACAAAATTGGATAGTTCTTCTACATTACTGTACTTTAATCGTATAAGAAGGTCCCATTGCCCGCTTATAAGCAGTACCTCTGTCACTTTTTCATCAGAACTTATTGCCTTTGCTATCTCTATTGTCGACTGGCCTTGTGATACTTCTACAAAAATAAGTGCTTCCATTTGATCCATAAGTCCTTTACATATTACATATATTTATAATTTTTATCTTTGTATTGGTTTTTGTCCATCTCAATGTTTTAGCTTTTAGATCATCTCTTCAAATAAATTTAACAAGTCTACTGTAATTTTTTTCCATGAGACTTAGTATGGAAAATAGGGCACTAATCTTATGAATCTACAAAAATCAATAGATCTTATTTTTCTTCTTAGTTCCAATAAATGTATATATAGATCCAAAGGCCTTTTCATCAAATTTTACAGTATCAAGGTATTTTTCTGTTATTTCACGGATAGTCGAGTTAAGTGGCAATTTTTTATATATATGATAGATAACCTTGTAGTTTTCAGGTTTTTCTCCAGCCAATTTTGCTATATAAGGTTGTAGATATTTTAAATATAATCCAGCTATAAATCTGTATAAACGGTTATCAGATTTTCCTAATGCTATAATTCCTACTGTGCCACTAGAAACACGTTCCATCTCACTTATGACACCATCTATATTATCTGCAGCATGAATCGCGAATGTACTTATAACAGAATCAAATGTATTATCCTGGAAAGGTAAGTTCTCAAATGAGGCCATAACCTTAGGCCCATCTACTATTGACATATTTAGCATGTTTTCCGAATAATCTGTCATCACCACATATGTTTCCTTAATCTGTTTTATAATATACGCTAATTCGCCTCTTCCACTCGCAACATCTAAAACTTTTTCGGGCCGGGATATTTTAAATATGTCAGTAACAAGTTTTTTCCGCCACTTTGTATCCTGGAAGAATGAGATCAATGCATTAGCTCTATCGTAGAATTTCGGAATCTTATTATAAGTGTCTCTTAGATCTTTGTTATTAATCATAATTTATTTTATAAATATTAGCTTTCTATGCATTTTATTGTATTTATAATTATTATTAATTTTAATCGTTTAATCGTTTATTCGTTTTCAGTTTTAATATTGAAAGGTTTTCCATTATTTATGATTGTATCCGGAATTTTAGTTTTATATTTTATAAGAAATTTTTTATCATTATTCTCATTCCTGTAACTATCTGGAAGTAATGTATACACATTATTAATTATTGGATACCACCTTTCACAAGATTTGCACAGTAATATCCCATTTTTTATAGCCTTAATGTCTTTTTCTTCATTTTGTTTATTGTTTGTTACAGCTCTTACGTATCCTGTATTATAGTCTTCGTTTTTATCAATTATTATTACAGAAAATGAATCACCTTTACACACAGGGCATGCAATCATATCTATTAAATTATATTCCATACAATAATTACTAAAACCGTAAAATAAATATACTTACTCTCTAGTTTTCTTATATTTTCTAAAAGTTGGCCTCAAGATAAAAATCATACTTGTTTTTGCCGAAATTTTCGAATTTTTTGTCGTTTAATTGATATAATCTTATCTTTTCAATTTTGTTTTGCTCAGATAAAAATATCTCAGAAAAAAGGCTAATACCCGCGTTTCTAGTCAATTCTGTTCGATAAATTCCTTTGCCTTTATTTTTTAATTTTTTCTTATAATTTCTAATTATATATCTAGGGTCCAGGCCAAGGCCACGTTCCAGATATACAAAGTAAAAATCATCCTTATCCACGTTTTCGTCGGTTTTTTCAAAAAGAGGTATATAACTACTGCCTAGAATATCAGATATCTCTGAAACTAAGTAATCATCAGTAAAATCAAATTGCCTTTTATCAGAGAGCCTTAAATTAGTTAAAACTAGGACTTTTTTAGCGTAATACAATTCAGTTTCAAAATCTGAACAATGCGAATAGCACTTCTTAATCCTTACGGTTTTTTCTGATTTCTCAAAATCACTTAGGGCTTCTTCTAAAGAAGTTGTCATAATTAGAAGTCACTCTGCTTTTTCTTAAGCAGTTCACTTAGGTTGTAATTGTTTTCTCTAAGCTCTTTCTCCATCTGCGAGTAAAAATCATAAAAAACGCGTTTCCTTTTCTTTGGAGAAGCGAAAAAATCTATATTCAACATCTCATTAATATAACCACCAATATATTCTTCCTCTAATTTTTCAAAAGATTTATGATTTCTTTTATAGATATCCAAAAACTTCGCTGCTCTATCTTCTCTCCATTCTTCATATAATTTGTCTGCTACAGCAGATGCTTCATCTTTAGGAAAAAGATAATCTTGATCTTTGTCGTATAATATGCTTATAAGTCCTTTTTTTATTTCTTTTTCTTCCATGTTAATGTTATAGATATAACACATATAAACTTTTTTTGTTTGAAGAGCATAAGGGTTAGCACCTTATATCATAATACAATATAATTCAATAATCTGAACCATAGATTTGATTTTCTTCGTTTTTATATTTTCAAAGGCACTTCAACTAGGTTTTATGGTGCGCGCTTAAAATTTATTTAGTCTCTTTTCAAGTAGTTTATCTATATCATAATTGTCTTTTTTAAGATCATTTTCTACTTTTGAGAAAAAATCATACTTAATTTGTTCCAATATTTCGGGGAAAACAAATCCTTTTATAACTTCTTTCGAGAGATTTTCTCCCATGTCGTCTATATAGTTATCAATCAATCTATTAAAAATCGGCCGTTTATTTTTATATACTGTTATTAGCTGTTCAGTTCTGTCTTTTCCTAAATCCTGATATAATCTAGATGTCACGTTTAAAGCAGAGCGTTTAGGAAAAAGATAATCTTTTCCTTCGCTGTACAGTATACTCATAAGTCCTTCCTTTATTTCTTTTTCTTCCATACTCTTAAGTGATTAAATACGATATAAATACTTTTCATTAGATGATTAAATCTAAGTTACTTTTAACTACAATAAAAGATTTTAGTTTCTCTAACCGAAAATACAAAACATAAAATTTATATATGAAAACAATTTCATATAATAAATGATTAAAAGAACGTTGATAGACGTATTGTCAATTAAGAAATATTTACTTGTTTTCTCACTTCTTTTTGTATTCGTTTCATTTATTTATGGCTATCTATTGATTAACGCTGCAACAGGGATACTCGACTTTGGTTCTTACTACATTTATTTTGATATTATATCTACTTTGTTGGTAGCATTTCTTATCAGCTTGGTTATAACTTTAAATGTCTATTCGTTTAGCATAAAGTCCAAAATCGGTAAAGGCTTGACTGCAGGGTCAATAATCGGGGCCATACTGCCCTCAAGCCTATGCTGTACAAGCATAATACCTTCTTTCATGGCAATAGCTGGAGTGAGCACTTCGTTCATAGTAGGTAATACTGGAAAAATACAGTCTATATTTAGTATTTACTCTCCGGCATTTATAGGGACGAGTGTAGTAATAGCATTCGTAGGGTTAATGCAGATAACGAAAAACGTAAACGCAAGCTGCAAAATAAATAATAATTTAGCAGATTGCTGCGAGGTTAAAGATGGAGATGAACAGCGATAAACCGGACGAATCCAATAATGAGATTGAAAGGCTAAAAAAGGAAAATGAGAAGCTTAAAGAGAACCAGAAGCTTAGGAGCCAGAACATTAAACCAATATCCGATCCATCAAAAGGACATTACAAAATAAAGTTAAAATACATTGTTTACGCTGCAGTTGCAGTAATAGCTATTTTTATAATACTTGATATTTTTGTGATAAATCATGCTAACTCATCCAAATATTTAACCGTCGGAGAAAACGCGCCTAATTATACATTTACAGCCGAGAATGGCAGTACCTTAAGTTTAAATAACTATAAGGGAACACCTATACTTTTATGGTTTGTTGCAACATGGTGTGATTCTTGCGCAGAAGGTAATACAGCGGTAGCGGATAACTTAAATTTCTTTGAAACGCATAATGTAAAGATCGTAGAGTTGGAGCAATATGATGATTTGGGTGAAAGCGGCATGTCAATCTCTCAATTTATATCAAAATATGGGAATAATAACTCATATGTACATGGAGGTGTAGCTAGTTATAATATGACATTGGCTTATAACACTCCTCCCACTATGCAATTGGATATCTTTTATCTGATAAGTCCTTCCGGTAAAATTCTATACAAAGGAGAAGGTATAGCAAATTCGATACCTCAACTGGAGAATGCTATAACTAAGAATGGATTATGATAATATGGTAAACGCAACAGATCTTTTCTTTGATGCCTTCGGCAATTATAACAGATTCAGGATACTTAACCTGCTAAGGGATAAAGAATTGTGTGCCAGCGAGCTGCAAAAAGAATTGAATATAGAACAGACCAATCTTTCGCATGACTTGAAATGTCTGATAAATTGCCAGTTCTTAACATTCAGGAAGGATGGTAAAAAAAGAATTTACAGTATAGAACCAGATGCAAAAAAGCTAGTTGATGGGGTGTCAAAATACATAAAAAAATATGAATCATACTTAAAGAAGTGTGGTATACTAAACTAATAACATGGAAGAATATGGTTATGCAATAATAGGACAAGGTGCAGCTGCGTTTGCTGCGGCGATAAAAGCCGATGAATTGGGGCTTAAAACAGTGATGATAGGCAAGAACGAAACGAAAGGAGCAGTTCTAGGTGGTACTTGTGTAAATGTAGGCTGTGTACCTAGCAAGAGACTGATAACACTGGGAAATTTCATGGATAAGATAAATTTCAACAGGTTTGAAGGACTAGAATACTACAGCAAGATAAAGAACTTTAGCAGAATAATCGAAGAGAAAGACTATTTAGTAGGAAGTATGCGTTTCTCAAAATACCAGAAAGTGCTTGCAAAACTAAAAAACGTAAAATACATAAATGATTTTGCAAGTTTCAAGAATAAGAATACCTTACTGGTAAATGGAAAGGAAATTAGGGCAAAAAGCATACTTATAGCTACGGGTGCACGCGCAAACATACCGGCGATAGAAGGTTTAGATAAAGTTGATTACGTGACAAATGAGGAGGCGCTTTCGTTTAAAAAACTTCCCAAGTCGCTCGTTATAATAGGTGCCGGGGCATTGGGATTGGAGTTTGCCGAGATGTTTTCGCATTTTGGAGTAAAAGTAACAGTACTACAGAGAAGCAACAGCATACTAAAGGACTGGGAGCCGGAAGTAAGCTATTATCTGGAACAGTACCTTAAGGATGAAGGCATCAATATAATAACGGATACAGCCATAAATAAGGTTTCCAAGAGCGGAAAAAATGTGAAGATCACTTTTTCAAACAAAGGCAAGACAAGAGAAATTTATGCGGAAAAATTGCTTTTGGCGACAGGCAGAAAAGCCAACATAGAAAAATTGGGATTAAAAAGCATCGGGGTAAAAGTCAACGAAGGTGGTTTTATAAAAGTAGATGGTTACCTTAGAACTTCGATAAAAAATATTTATGCTGCGGGAGACGTAACTGGTGAACCTATGCTTGAAGCACTGGCCGCCGCCGAGGGAAATAAGGCAACTATAAATGCAAGTGGTAAGGGAAAGGCAAAGATAGATTTTGATTCTGTTCCTTCCGCAGTGTTTACGTTTCCAGAAGCTGCGCGAGTGGGTTTAACTGACAAGGAAGCAAACACTGGAAAGAAGATAAGATGCAGTTGCGGAGTAGTGATGTTTAAAGATCTTGCAAAAGCAGGGATAATAAAAGACACTAGAGGACTGATAAAGATGGTGATAGACGCCGATACAAAACGTATACTTGGGGTGGAAATAGTAGGGGAGAACGCCGCGGATCTAATACATGAATCCACGCTGGCCATCAAGTTCAAGCTTAGCATCGATGACATAATAGACACAGTACACGTTTTTCCTACTCTCAGCGAGATAACGAAGCTGGCAGCTTTGTCCTTTTATCACAACATAGAAGACCTTAGTTGCTGCAGCGAATGATTAGTATAATTATATAATATTTTATCACAAATAATTTACTTATGAGTTATCTCTTATTCAGATATAGGAGCATTCTTCTCATTTTTGTAAAAGTTTATTAATTATTACCACGTTTAATATTAGTATTTTAGTGAGGTGGTAGATATGATAGGTACAAAAGCTCCGGAATTTGAATTAGAAGCTTATTATAATGGTGAATTTAAAAAGGTGAAACTAAGTGATTATAAAGGGAAATGGCTTGTACTTTTTTTCTACCCTGCCGATTTTACTTTTGTTTGTCCAACAGAATTAGAAGGATTTGCTGATGATTATGACAAGTTCAAGGATAAAAACACAGAAATCGTAGCAGCAAGCGTTGATAGTGCGTACGTACATAAAGCATGGGCTGAGAACGACAAAAGAATTAAAAAGGTCAAGTTTCCGATTATAGCCGACAGAAAAGGAGAGCTAAGTAAACTTTACGGAGTTTATAACGAAGAAAGCGGAAATGCACATAGAGGGTTGTTTATAATAGACCCAGATGGTTTAATAAAATACCTTGTAATTACAGACGACAATGTTGGCAGAAGTACAGATGAAACATATAGAGTCTTGACAGCTTTACAGAGTGGTGGCCTATGTGGTGTAAACTGGAAAGAAGGTCAAGAGAACCTTAAAGCTTAATTTCGAAGACCATATTTTTGTAGTTTTAGACTACAAAGCAAATAGGTTCGCTTTATAAGAAATTATGCTATCTCGATAAATACTACAGAACAATGTAACATAATTAAGCAAGGTAAAAAAGATAAAGTTTGTCCCTTATGAAAATAGTAGCTTTGTTTAAATGTTTTTATCTCCAATAATACAAAGGATAAAGCTTAAAATTAAAGTTACTTTAAATATTATATGTATAATCCTCTTTCAAAGAAAGCACAGTCAGCTCGATAGAATATAGTCATATTTTC
>DARG01000037.1 GCA_002503215.1 Candidatus Parvarchaeota archaeon UBA446 | reverse complement strand
TGTCTTCTGTATCGTCTCTACCAAGTGGATCATACTCCACCAATTTATCGAGACTTGTAGGTCTTGCTCAGGCAAATTTGGGAGGTGCGACGAGCGTACAGGCTCCTGCAGCGCTATCCAATTATGTAAAGACCTATTTTCCCAGCCTTGTTCTTGATCAGAATTTGAGTAGTAGCGGCTATTACACTTTCTCGTCGCCAGCATTAATATTGCCAAATTCAACCGTTTATACTCCAGGTATACAGCTGGTTTTTTCTTCCCATCCTGCACTTGGTGAAAATCTGAGCGAACTGATCTCATATTCTACCAGCTATGAGAATATATCAATAGATGGGTATGCTGGACTGGAAACTAATTATACCTCTGGAAATGTAAGTGTGGATGTAGCATACATCCTTGCAAACGGAAACTTATATGCAGTGTCAGGTGATGCAACCGGAAGTTTGTACGGCGCACAATTTAATTCTTCATTTCCAGTGATGTTAAATAACTTTAAACCGAGCTATCTCTCATAGAAAGTTTTTTCAAAGTTTTGTGTGTATTTTGTAAGGAATAATGTTACTTGTGGATAGCAACGAAATATTACTATCTGTATAGTCATAATCTTGACATATAGTAGCAGACGAAGCATTGGACGATATCCTTAGCAAAAGCATATATAATACATTCATGGTTCCTTATAATTTGCCACATGACGTGTAAAAGAATCCTGACTATAACAGAGAGTAATCTGTCTATATGAAAAGGACCGCAAATGATATCTACGAAAGCATCTTGTCGATTAAACCCGATGAAACGGCCGATAACATTAAATACTCATAAAATTTAAGAGTCATATACATAAAAATATTCGTAAATTTGATTTTATTCTTGTATTCTTAGTAGTCATTTCGGTGTTTTTAATATCAAGCATATCCTATGCAGCTGGTATAGGAACGAACCAAAGCGCTACGAGTATATCTGCATACTCCCCATCTACCAGCGTAGCGCAGCATCCACAGTCTGGTTTTACCCTGTTCTCAGCAACGAACATACTTCCTTCCCCATCTAAATTCGCACTGGTAACGGAGTCCTTCAGGTCGTTTGGCCTGCCAGCTGGTTACAACTGGAGTATTACTTACGGAAATGTAACCGAATATTCCGATACTGGCTATATAAATTTCTCTCTGCTCCCAAAGCATACATATAATTTTTCGATTCCGATAATATATAATTCAAGTGATGGATGCACAACAATATACGCTCCAATAAACGCTTCTGGCTCGCTTAGATCCGGGAATGTCGTGCCTTTAAGAACCTACAAACATAATCCACATACTCCAAGCACATACGATGCTGTGTTTACAAATAATACTTACTGTATTAATGTTTTTCTATCTTCTTCCAGAAACTCGAATTATACGACTGTATATGGAGCAACTGGCAAAATAAATGTAAACCTTACATCTCCAAATTCTTCCCTTCTTACAGGTATGCACCTTTATGGTAAATTTGTATCCGATAATTTTAGCTTAAAGGTAAATGGGAGCGGTTCGATTAGCCTTCCATATTACAAGCTTGCGGCGGGCAGATACAAGATAACTTTCTGGACAAGCAACACTCTGGTTAGGAATGTAACGGTTTTTCTGTCGGTAATTAAAGCCAAACCTGTAATATCTTTATCTTCGAATCCGTCTGAAAATTTCTCATATAATGGTTCTTCCGTGACTTTTCATGGCGTGATTTCTTCGCTTTTCAGTCAATTATATTCTAACATGACGGTTGGATACAACGGTATTAAATATTACAATGAACGTACTAATGAAACCGTAAATCTATCCGCCGCTGCAGCCGGAGAATACCTTGTAAACGTCTCTACGAGCGGAAATGAAAATTATACGTCCGCTTATTTATTTGAACATTTTATCGTGTTTAAAGCAACACCGAACATTTCGATAGAACTCTCGCCAAATTCTACATACTCGTATAACGGCACTGAACTAAATTTTATGGGGAAAATAAAAACTTTCGGTTCACAGCTAAGTGCCTCACTCTATCTTAATGGAGAATATAAAGGATTTACTCATTCGTTTATAAAATACGACAATGCATCAGCGGGTTCATATAATTTCGTTTTTAATACAACAGGTAACCAGAATTATACTGCTTATAATAAATCTGCTTCAGTATCTATACTTAAAGGACACCCTGTCCTTAAACTTTTTTCCACACCTAATAATAATTTTACTTATAATGGCACAAAATTCGTGTATAAAGCGGCAGTAATATCATATAACAACCAGCTTGAAGCGTCCCTCTATTCACAGAAAGTTCTCGTGAAAAAAGGCTTTTCTAATATTTCCTACAATGGTTCTGCCTCTGCCGGCACGTACTCACTTATCTTTAATACATCTGGAAATGCGAATTATACTTCTGGGCAGGTAAGTTTGAAAGATACTATATACAAAGCCCTTCCAAATCTGCAGATAATACCAAAGTTCGGGAATTACACATATAATGGTAGCTTAAATTCTATTTCTGGAGAGATAGATTCCGTTGGAAACCAGCTTAAAGGCAGCATAAAAATAAATGGTGTGAATAAAACCACATTTGGAGGAGCAGGAAACTACACAATAGACTTCTACACTCTCGGTAATCAAAACTATACTAACGGTTCAAAGATTATACATGAAAGAATAGCAAAGGCCACCCCACAAGTTATCCTTAGCACACCTGGTAACTATATTTATAATGGGGTATGCAGCATAAACTATTCTATAGCTACAGTGCATAATCAAGTAGGTGTTTCGCTATTTATAAATAATGAGAGCAGCGGTTCAACTTTTTTTAATTCGACATCACATACATGTGCTTCTGCAGGTACATACAATGTTACTGTTTCAGCTTCTGGAAATCAGAATTATACAAGTATAACTAAGTCTAGTTCTTTTAAGATAGCCAAGGCATATCCATCCGTTTTCCTATTTGTATATCCGAATTCAAATTTTATTTACAATGGTAAACATTTCACAATAACAGCAGAACTATCTAGTATAAACAACCAACTTCCTGCGTCACTTTATCTTGATGGAAAGTTGCTGAACCTGACTCGGACAAATATATCCTATTCAAATTCATCTGCAGGGGATTACTCATTTGTATTCAATACTACGGGTAATCAGAACTATAGCTCATCTACGGTTGCGAAGAAAATCATTATATCTAAAGCTACACCATCGATGAATCTGTTTATTACTCCAGGTAATTTTGTGTATAATGGAACGAAGGATACTGTTATCGGAAGTATAAATTCGTTTGATAACCAAATAAACGGAACAGTTTATGTAAACGGAAAAAAGGTAAATGGTTCCTATTCAACTGCAAGGGCTGGGATATATAATGTAGTATTCAATGAATCGGGAAATGCGAATTATACTAACTATTCGATTAAGAAATTATTTAATATCTCAAAAGCAAAGCCTGTTCTTGAGATAAATATCTCAAAAAACAGTCTTGGAACCAGTGCGAATGTAACATTCAGAATAACTAGTTTATATAACCAGCTTCTTATGAATCTCACGGGAATAAATAACTCGATCTTTAATACGCACGGAGGTTATTTGACTATAAGCCATGAAGGGACTTACACAATAACCGCATCGACCGTCGGAAATACTAATTATACTAAAGGAAGCGTTTTCAAGATACTATCAATAAACAGTACACAGACTCCTTTTACTCTACCGACTATAAATTATAGTGATGTGCTTTACAGGTTACCGATACGACTGGTAAATAACAATACTTTCGAGGTTAATGGTTCATTTCAAGACATGTTAAATCTGAGCAGTTATAAGCTTTCTGCTTATGAAATGCCAAATCTAAGCAATATAGAATTCTCGTATACTAATGGAACCGTGGTGCCATCTTGGATTGAAAGTGGAGCTACATCTTCCGCAGGTAAAGACTTCTCATATTTCCAAGGAAATGGGTATATAGTCCCTTCAAATGGATTTGGATGGATGAATAATGCCTCACAACAGTTTACCATATCATTATGGGTTAATCCACAATCCTCCAATGGAGTAATACTCGATGAACTTGGACAGCAGCAACCAAATACAAAATGGCATGATACCTGGATAGATCTAGTTAATGGTAATGTTTATATAAGAGTTTGGGGAGATGCGTGCGTAAACATAGGTAGTATACCAGTTGGACAGTGGAGTAATCTTGTCCTTTCTTATAATGGGACCTCATTCAACGGATATATAAACGGTGTGTATGGCGGAAGAACAACTGGTAAAAGAAGTGTACCCGGAGGAAACACACAGATGTATTATGCCCTTGGGTCTGGAGATTCTACCAACTGTGGAGCCGGTAATGGATTCTCAGGATACATGGCGGGTTATGCTATATACAACACATCTCTTCCTGTATCTACTATAAGTAATATATATAGTAAGGGTGTAGGCTCGGCTGCGCTTAATAACTCTACAGTGTTATTTATGCCGCTAAACTCATCTTCAAAAGTATATTATGATATATCACCAGTGTTATACAACATAAAACAAAAACCATCGCAGAATACGATATACTGGCTAAAGATAAATCATAACATGTCTGCTGGAAGTTACATAACTATCTACGCTGATTTTATGAAGCACTCTATCATGAATAATGTCTCCACTGGTGAAGCCCCTCAGTTATCTAAAATTTATGGGCAGTATAATGATATAGAAAATGTACTGCACCCAGGTCTTGCTTATCGTTTCTATTATAGTCCTTCTGGAGATAAATGCTTACCCTCACCGAATTCTATCTATTCACAAAATATACTGTCAAATACGAGCATAATAAACTGTGGAGAAACGGTAGTGAGTGGTATATATTACACAAATACAAGCGGGATTCCTGAAATTGTGAATGGCGCTCTTAAAAACAACACTATTTTCAATTATCAAAATGGGTACTCAAATGGGTCCGCCTTTCCTAATATAACAATAAAGAATCCGAATTCAAACTTTGCGGCAAAGGCGATAGGTTTTATAGTTTCACCATCTTCAACCGTTTTTGATACCATAATAGACGATGCAGGTTTCCTTGGTGCTTATTACACAGGTGGTAATATCCAAAACTGGTTGTCATCATATGAAAATTCAAATAATATAATAAATGAGTGGAAAGGAGAAGGAGCTACGCAATACTCTGGCACTTTGAATGTATGTGGTTCTACAAGGATAGAATGGTTATACTCCAATGAAGTTGGTCCAGCATATGACTCTCTATGGACCAACAATTCAAATGTGTCATATTATTCTATACGACTTTTCCAAAATGGCAGTATACCTGAAATGGAAGCAGGATACCCAACCAAATTCGTTCCTGTTAACTTACCATCAAATGCCACATGGCAAGTCACAATGAACGGAAAAATCTATAGCAGCAAAGGTAATAAAGATATAACTGTTTATTCTCTTCCCGGTGTTTACAACTATAGATTATCAAATTTTGCGTTTTCAGGTAGTGATGTATTCGTTTTAAATTATTTAGACAGCGGTTCTGTAACTGTATCTAGTAAAATTAACCACACGATTTATGTAAACTTTACTAACTTAGGAAAGGCTTATGTAATAAATTCAACGGTTAAACTTATATCTAACCTAAATGAAACGGGAAAGGTTCTTTTTGTAACTTCTTCTGGAAGTCTTTACACCGAAAACTACAATATATCGGCTAATGGAATAGTAAATGCAGGTACCTTTGTCCTAGGAGATACTACATCATTTACCACTAATTTATCTAAGTCCATTATGAATATTGGTTATCTGTATAATTATGGAAATTTTTATCTTTCTAAGAATGTTTTTGACACATTAGTGTTATTCAACTACGGCAATATCTATCATAATCTTTTAGCCGCAAACAGCAACCAAAATGAATCATATTCCTATGCAGGCTCCGGTGGAGGAGGATCTGGTGTCGCAGATATTACTTACAGTTTCGTAGGGCAGGGCAATAACGGAGGAAGTGTTCTAAAGGCTTCTGGTGGTTTTTATGGAGTTGCAGGGTATAGATACAATGGCGTTCCATATGCAAATACTGGTGGAAACGGTACAACCTCTCCAGTACACCTTATGAATTTCACCATGAATGAATCTCTTCTTACTGGTGCAGGAGGAGGTGATGGAGCAGGTCGCGTAGGTGAAGGTATAGGAGGTGATGGAGCCACAGGACTTATAATAAACGTAACTTCATTCATCAACAACGGCACAGTTTACAATATAGGTCAGAATGGGGAGAATCATCATATTGGACCTTCACACGCTGCAGGAGGAGGAGGCGGAGGAGGAGTAGTAGAGATACACTACACTGGTTCTTTCCTTGAAGGGAATATAGATGTTTCTGGAGGTACTGGAGGTAACGGAGGAGCAAGTTCAAATGGATTTGCAGTGGCTGGAGCAGGAGGAAATGGAGGAGCAGGACAGGTTTTCATTTTCCCTGATAATTCTAGTGTTTAAGATGGAATATTAAACTGTAAATCCACTTAAATTATATTTTATAGTATAGAATATTCAAACATGATGATTTAAAGTTAAATTATTTATACCAGCAATCTTCTTATTATATTTTATTAAAAAGTAATCAAAATTAGGAGGTAAAATTATGGTGGGAATAACAGAAACAGATTCTCCATATTATAAGAATGAATCAAAATTAATGGGAGTAAAAAACGCAGTAACAAATAGTAAACTGGAAGATATGTTAGAAGGACTCAAAAGAAAGGCAGATAAAATACAGATAAAGGCTAATAAAATACATAAGGAAAACACTGTTGCATTTCTTGGGGGTTGGGGTATATTAATAGGTGGATTGCTTAGCTCATTGCCTCTTTATAATGTTAATCCTGAGGTGTCAAATTACGTTTTTTTTGGATCGTTTATATCGGGTATTGCATCGATACTCGGCTCGTCATTTTTATTGCATAAAGAGGATACATACAAAAATAAAGCATATTTATACAAGAAGGAGTATGAAGATTCACTTGAAGAATATCAGCAATTGAAAAAACATTTATACCACTAATCTTCTTTATTTAATTAAAAGATAATCAAAATTAATGGAGGTAAAATTGGGGTAGGGATGGAAAACAAGAATGTAGGAAGATTGGAAGATATTGTATCAGATGATGACTTCGAAGAATACAAGAGAAGAGCGGATAAATTGAGTACGGCAGCTGGTGCTACACTTTTGGGAAGTCTTAGTGGAATGGCTGTTGCGGCTAGCTCAGTTGGCCTTCATTTTTATTCTACAAATCCAGTGTTTGGTTATATTGGTGCGGCATCCTTTGTATCAGCTTTTGCATTAATCTTTATCTCACCAATCCTAGGCTCGAAAGCGGATGATTACAAGAAGAAAGCAGATTATTATGAACAGGAATCTTTATACTTTAGCAAACATATATGAGCAAGAATACTTATACTTTAAAGGGCAGTAATAATTATTGTGTTTCTATACAAAAATGTTAAAAGTTTATTTAAATTCAAATAAGAATAACTTTTTATAAGGGGTAAAGTATTTATACAATATTTATTCATAGGTAGGTTATAACAGTTTATGAAAAATAGGGACATTACTATCAGCATATATATTTCAAAAGGGCTTTTATGGTAAAAGAAGATTATAGTTTAAGTATTATGTTGTTCAAAGATTCCAAAGACTATGAGAAAACAATCAAATTAGGAGTCATGTCTGGTAGGGACCCTACGAGACTACTTGGTAAAAACATAGACGGACAGATAGAATGCTATATAGACAATATAGTAATTTCAACTTACAACCACATGATCAAAGAAAATAAAAACTTTGAAGATTCAGACAAAGAGCTGGACTACAGAATTAAAAAGGATTTGGATGAGGTAGTGATACATGAGCTTACTCACAGAATAACGGAGAAGTCTCATCCAAGTAAAGCTAAAAATCTATCTTTACTTGCAAGTATAATACAAGAGTGTATAGATAAAGGTAACCGTTCAAATATCAGTAGTATCTCCAAAAGGGGTTATGATAATCAATATGCAAAGAAATTACTTTTTGAAAAATATAATAAAGAAACTTATACTACAGAGGACTTTAATAATACCATAGATAAGGCAATTTCTTGGTACAGTGATAGATATTAATATAGTTTAATTTCATATAAATAAATGGAAAGGCGTATAAAAGCCATAAACTTCGATATAGGTATACTTCCTGTTGATAATCCGAATAGCCTAGATTTCATAGGAATATCCGATTATGATGATTATACATATCCTGGGCAGTTCATGATAACTCGAAGAGGCCACAAGAGAACTCTTGAGATGATAATTCATAGTTATAAAGATGATTCCGTGTCAGCTAAAATGTTCGCAACTAAAAGCTCCTTTGCATACTGGAAGCCTGAAATAGATAATAAAGTTGTGAAAGATCGTATGCTAGATATAGATTACACTACATACACATTAGGAATTTTAGGTTTAGGCCATAAAATAATAAGTAAGCCTTCGGGATACGTCTTTGGAGGGAATATGGATGATTTTTTCGGAAAAGCGCTTGGTTATTACTCCAAAAAACCCAACAAATTTAGAGTTATTCCGCTATCTAAAGATTATTATGATTTTTACTCTATGGATAGTGAAATGAAAATTCATAATACTAGGATAAAGCTTAAATATATACCTCGTAAGGACCTTGTAAAGTTCGATGTATTGTATGATGAAAAAACAAGAATGAACGTTTACACAAATGGTGATTATAATATAAAGTACATTAAACAGCCATATAATGAACGTTCAAAGAATGGGAATCTACTTTCAGAAAAGGATTTCACATTATACCTTGATGAACGCATACCGATAAAAGTTCACGCTGAAGTATCAAATAAGAATAGTTGACACTATTGCAGAGGAGCTCTGTGGCTAAACATTATACATTTTAGTCTTTCACTTCATACACTCTTTCGGCCTTTCCTTTTGTATCAGTTATAAACTTTACTGATATTGTTGGAAGAGTAATTGATTCTTTTATTTGAATGGATCCGTCTAGATTATACAGTATCTTCTTGTTATCCACAGCTTTTTTTATGGTTTTTATCCTCATATCGACTGCATTTAAAAACACTTCCTTATGAAGATTCCAACATTCTTTGAGGTATTCAGAATAACCAAAAAATGCCCAAGGAACTATTGTCTTAAGGCTCCTAATGATGTAATCAGTAGTGGGTGGCGCCAGTGGGCTTTTCCTATCATATGCGCGCTCTTCATCGTTCAATGTTATACTATTTTTTCTTGTTTTTAATATTATATTCCAGCTAGAACCTGTAGGAATAAAATCAACACTGTGCGCAGTTTTTATCGTATGAATCCAGCAAATATCAGTAGCTTTTATGGCATCGTATCTGCCTAAAAATTTTTTTCTTATAAACCAGCCCTTATAAAAAGTATAGCGGCCAAATTTGGCCTTTTTGGATAAAAAAACATTGTCTTTTATAACTTGATCGAATGTTACAGGGTTCAAAGCATATATAAAATCATTACCGTAAATTTCAGTATCTTTCTCTACTGCCATAGTATTATCCCAGATAACCGAGTGATGGTGTACCGTTTATCCAACCTACATCTGCAGTGGCCCAGCTTGGATAGCTTATCTTCGTGACGTTAAGATTGTACGCCCCTTCGGCAGTATCACTACCAAAAGCATAATAAGAAGGAAAATTCACAAAGCTGTTAGTTTGATCATCAAGATACATTAATCCAATATCAGCCGAGGTTGTGTTATAAAAAAAAGAATTCTCTCCATTTCCACCTCCTCCGAAAGTGAATTCCGCGTCATAATACTGAGAATTATTTAGCTGTCTGTACCCTGAGATAAGGAAGTACGCAGAAGATACATTTGGGTCAGATATGAAAACTTTTGAATATATATTTTTGCCTGTGAATTGTTCTGTATTGTAAGGAGAGACATTATTAAATGGAAGAATATAGAAATATACAAAAATACCTTTTCCTGTCTCCACAGAAATATTTGTCATAAATACTTTATTTATTGGAAGAGAGTACTGACTAGAAGAAGTACTTTGAGCATAGTATTTAGAATTATACACGTAGCCATTTCCTTGTATGCTAGTATTTGTGAGATTAGCCAAAAAAGAACCGGTCTCATTGTAAATGTTTACCGTATTGTAATCATAATAGTAGTCAGTTTCGAATGTCATTGTGTTTTGGAGCCAGTAATTAAATAAAACTCCGTTATTATTCGTAACATAAAGCATACCATTGAGCTGAAGGCTGGCATAACTTGTTCCTCCATCTTTAGGAGGATTTAATGCAAATGAAGAAATATTTTTTATATTTACAAGCCCTAATAACCCACTGGTTTTTATGCAGTAGGGATTACCGTTGTTTCCATCCAAACCATAAGATGCTAGCCCGGTTGGAGCAGGCAAGCTAGCATTTGTCTGATTATACGAAATAGAATGCAAATTATACGGGTCTATATAAGGATAATAGACATTAAAAGATGCATAATTTAGAATAGAAGAATAACTTGCGTTATTCCATATTATAAAATACCAGTTGCCCGGAGGTATTGATATATTTTTATAGACGTTGTAAGTATAATTCAAATAAACTGCGCCGATAGGGTTTAAACCAGTGCTTTCCCAGCTTTGAAATTGCGAGGGATTTAGCAGAGCAACCATGAAATCACTATTAGAACTCATATTAAGCAGCAGTTTGGCATTTTTTCCAGTTATTTGTATATTGAAAGACTCGTAATAAGTACTATTAAGCTGTGTATAATTAATATACTGACCGCTGAAACTAGAATATGACTTTGAGCAAGGATTTACCGTGTCGGTTAAATTTACGCTGCTAATATTAATCGCAGACTTTGGAAGACTTAACGAGGAGTTTGTATAAATCTCAAGATTAAGTGGCCCGTTATAACTGTTGTTTATAGTATTATTTGTAATTCCCAATGTGACAATTAACTCAACTGATTGATTCGGAGAAAGCACATGATTTATACCACTTGATGACACTACTTTAAAACCAGGCGTAACTGATTCTATTTCAGATACATTAACTTTATGAATTAGATTTTCATTTGTTATAAATAAATCAATGGTAAAGTTACCGTTTGTTTCATTTAATTTGACGTTTGGTATTGTCTGATTCTCAAAATAACCGGAAAAAAAGCCAGAATAACTATAATTCACATTCACTGCGGAGAATGACAGCTGCTGACTTGTAACCTTAACTGTCTGACTTCTAGAATATCCTGTTAATGAGTGCACTGAAAGAACAACTAAAATTGCAATCAGTATTATTATAACCGCAATATAAACATATGGAATTTTTCTATCTTTTACGGGTTTGTTTACTTTAGGTTTCATTTAATTATTTAATTTTTTTAGTATATAAAGGTATAGGTTATACCTATTATTAAGTATATTAAATTTAAAGTTATATACTACTTATGGATATAATAGAAACTGATTACAGCCCATTGCTTGAGAATCCTGTTTATTTTGAAATAATAACAGCTATAGCAGGAGGATATAACTACTCAACAAAACTAGCCAAGTTTCTTGGAAAGAAACAGGCAACTGTAACAGAACAACTAAAATACTTAGAAGAAGAAAAGTTAATAATACCTGAGAAGAGAAGTCTTTCTCAGACCTATTCCGTAAACTGGAAGATTATAACTACTGCATTCTGGGAAGTTATAAGACAAGTAATAAAGAAACAACATGAATATGGAAACAAAAATGGAATAGACCTTAGAAAACTAAATTTTAAAATAATTGCGCCCGAAGAACTTATAAAATCATTTATAAAAGATTATGCCATTGAACTAGCATCGGTACAGGCTACTCCTAAACCGTTATCTATACTGGTTCCTGCTATGTTCATAGCCATAAACAACCTTTCAAACAAGAAACTAGAAAATTTAACAGTAAAATTCAAATTGGATAAAAATATGATAAAGAAATTAGATGAAGTCATGGAATTTGAACTAAGTGGTGTAGAATGGTTCGTCTTTAATTATCACCTAACTTAAAATAGCAGAAAGTAAAATTTATTTACATTATAAAATCCATTATAGTTAGATCTAAAAAGTTAGGACTTTATATTTTATAGCCCTAACATAAGTTATCCTAGACATTGTCTTTAAATATACTTAAGATTATTATGTAAATATCTTAAAATAGTAGAAATACAAGTTATTGGGCATAACCAATTATATTGATACTTTAGATCTGCTCAAATAAATAGATTGAAAAATTTTTATCAAAAATACAAAAAAAGGCTATGCATATATTTTATTATTAAATTATTAAAAATGCTACTAATTAAATTGATATTATAATATCATTTATATTATCTTTAAACTTATAAATATTATTATATTAGTGATTATTATAGTTTCATATAAGATGATATAATAATATAAATTATAATATAACTAAAAATATTTATAATACAATACGTTGTTAACATAATGTCAGAACAAGTAGCGCTAGAAGAGATAATAAAAAGCATAGAAAATAAGATTTGAAGAAAATATTTTGTTACCATGAAAGAATCCTTAAACCTCGACAGTCCGTATTAGTTTCGCTCCAAAAAATTATGATAAGTTTGATCTTTTTTATAGCCAGCAGTATTTCGCACAGTTATCCGTAAAATCCTACTCTGCAGACAAAAAAACAGATAATTTACAGCCAAATAAATCTTTCACTTACAATAAGCATGCCACTAATTAAATTAAGTAAAGAATTTAACCGGTTGTATACTGGCCTTATAAATTTGGATATTAATGCTAAAAAAGAACAAAATCCTTACAAAGAAAGCATTTCTATGGTATATAATACTAATAGCAAAGATATTGAGAAGCTAAAGAGGAATATGAATACCATATACATTGTTGTGAATAAATACGAAAACCTTCGTAAAAATTACTTGAAATAAAATGATTAGTAAAATATTCAGTACCTTATAATATAGATGATTAAAACTATGATAATATCATGATTTAGTTTAACAATAAAAGTTATATGAAATATTTTGATTCGCTAGAATAGTTAAAGTATTTATATTATATAAATTCATAACTTATTTGTAATAAATAATAGAATGAGGTGATAGATATGTTTGGAAAGAAAAAAAGAATTGAGGATATTCTCTTCAAAGAAACGACTACGGAGAAGAAAGGAGAAATAAACATAACCAGATACCTGGCAAATAATGATATGACAGCCGTTGAGTATACTCTGCCGGAGATGGGTAAAATACAGAACAAAGTGAGAGTTACTATGATAAAACCACAACGTTTTGTGACATATCTTTCGACAAATATGCGATTCGATCCATATAATGATAGGCCACAGCGCTTTTAGGCAATGCTTTTAAAAACAAATACCCAGATGTGCCGTGGGCAAGGATGAAAGGCACTAGAAACAGGGTAGTTCACGGCTATTTTTCCGTGGACTTAAATATTCTATGGGAAATAGTATCCAAAGACCTGCCGGAAATCGAACCAAGACTGCAGGAGATCCGGAAAGAGGAAAAAGCATAAAGTAGTGAGTCGTCGCAAAGTGACATCTCGGAGCCGTTAACCCTTAAAATAGCACTTTTTACCCCGCGCAGTGTCTTTTTTAACAGAATTCTTTTTTTATGTTATATTTGTATAGATCGCACAAAATAAGCTAAAGCCAGTACTTTTAACCCTGCATAACGGACGGAATCTGCAAGTAAGTATTTATACTATTTCAAATCTTATATAATCTATAAGTTATAACGGAGGTAAAAAAATGGGAGGGTATCAAGGGAGCGACGGAGAATCTAATGATTTGCCGCGTGATTTTGGTGGAGAACTATATAACAAAGCACCTAAAAATTCCAGGCATCTAGATAACCTTTTACTTGATAAACTTGTATCCTTTACTGTAAAATACGGCGAATTCTTTGACTCTTCCGACCTTTATGATTATGATCCTGATGGCAGTAAGTCAAGTTATAACTTCAATTTTAAAGGCATGGACTATTTTTACATAGCAAAGTTGAGCGAATGCAGATATAAATCATCATCTTCCGCGCTGCATGATACAATACCTGCCGGGTTTAAGTTAAGCATATTTGCAAGGGCGAAAGATATATCCAACTCTTTTGAACAGGGATATAAAGGATATACGCAAGTTTTTGAGGGTAAATCTGAAGGTTTGACTGTAAAATCAGTATACATGAAAGAGGGCAGGTGGAAAAACCAGCTCGAAGACGCAATAAGGACCGTTGAGAATGTACTAATAGACCCTAGAGATATAGGTAAATAGATTATGGGAGGATTTGACGCGCCCGGCGGATTTGGAGCGAGTTCTGTGGAGGATATACTCGGCGACGATGGTGCTAAGGAAATGGAGAATGCTTCCAGGAAAAAGAAAAAATATGGTAAACTCTCCGGAATTTTTGCATATGCGTCCCTACTTTCTGCGGGGTGGGATATAGCTTTTGCGATTTCAGGATATTCTCCTTCTTTATATCTTTCCTTTGCCCTTGTACCTGCGGCGTCAGCAATGGCCTGGGCGAATTTCGGGTATTATTCGGTTGTCAATGCGGACAAAGAAGACTATTATAGGAACATTGTGGAAAAAGATAGACAGAATAGGTACTAAAAGCGCATTTTAACCCCAGTTTAATGTCTTTATTTATCCTTTAAGCGTAGTTTGGATACTCTATAAGAGTGGATTGCAGGCACTAAAAATGTGTAAAAAACACGCAAAAAACATACAAAAAGCACTAGAAATATACTTAAGTGGCGTTTGATCCCCATGTTTCGTCGTAGGTACCCTTTATAGGGTAAATCGTAAAATAGCTAAATCAACTGCCTATGTTTTATCCCAAAAGGAGAAAACTAAGGCCCTGGGTTATCGGGCATTTATAAGATTTTACTTTAACCTTTTTGGCAGCAATCTTCGATCATATACTTCACCTAAAAAGAAGAAACTTAATAAATACTTAGCTAATTATTTATGTATGGCGAAACTTGTCGTCAAAAGATCCAGAAATGGAAGAGGTATTTTTTCAGAAGAATCTATAAAAAAGGGAAGCACTATAACAGTCTTTACCTACCCTATATTCTATGCAAAAAGCTCCAAAAGAAACGGAACATGGCTGCAGGTCGGAGATAGTCTCTATATGGAACCTTTGGGTTTTATTAGATTTTTAAATCACTCATGCTCACCAAATAGCGGCTTTAAGATCCGGGGTAAAGAAGCCAGATTAGTGGCAATAAAGGATATCAGTGCCGGCGATGAGGTTACTTTCGACTATTCGACAACTATGCATAAGGATAAGTGGTCTCTTAAATGTAATTGCGGCAACCGAAAATGTAGAGGATTAATAACTAACTTCGACACCCTAACAAAAAGCCTTCAAAATAGGTACAAAAAGCTGGGTATAGTACCAAGATATGCCTATTCTTAACGTACTATCTACTATGTGTAGCTTATTAAATGAAGGTTACATTCATTTGGATTTCTTCCCTTTAGGCTTAATTACATACCAAGGTTCATGACTTAATTTGAACCCTATAGATTCATAGAATTTCTGTGCATCTTTTAACTGATTATCAGTGGTTACAAACACTACAATCACTTTTTTGCTCATGAACTTTAAAGCTGCCTCTACTAATCTCTTGCCTATGCCTTTTCGTCTGTATCCCTCATCGACGTATAACTCCTCAATTATTCCGACTCCTTTGTTTTTTATATGTTCGTACCATATGGCCCAACAAAAGCCAACAAGCCTTTTATTTTCCCTGGCCACGAAGACTTTACTGCCTAATCTGACATTGGAAGGACTGGCTTTTGACGAATAGAACTTCTTATCCTCATCTCCCTCATACAATTTCCTAAACAGCCTTGTAAGGCCTTCACTATCGCTTTCCTTAGCAGTTTCTATCTTTATTCCTTTCATATTTTAATTCCTCTGCAAATATCCATCAAATTCTTTTTCAAGCCGTACAATTTCCCCAATGTCTCCATTTTTGATGGGTTTAATATGGATATTATGGCCGTTTTTCATACTCTTTTTTGGCAGACTTCGTTTTTAACCCTTATTTGATCTGAATATTTCGAGTATTTTATCCCCATCGCGCAGCGCTATTTCGATTGCCTTTTTATAATCCGCCTTTGATGAGCCCTTTTTAACTTCAACTAAAACGGCATCTTCTCCGAAAACTTCTTTTAGCATCTTGAATTGTATTGCGTAAAGCGGTATATGCACCAGAGTCACTCCCATATTTAAGCCGTATTTTCTACCTAGCTCAGACCACGGTTCTTTTAGCAGCTGGTAGTTGTCGGAAAGCATTACATGTATCAGCTCATGGGTAAGATTATTCAAAAACTTTTGATAATCATAGGTCATAAAGACCGTTAAAGGGATAGAAAAAGGTATACAATTCCCTACTATATAGCATGTGATTCTCTTTTCTTTCCACGTTAATCCTGTTAAAGATTCGATCGTTTTCAGGCACTTTTCACCATCTTTTCCGGGCCATAAGCCGAGGCCGCTATTAAGTTTATTTACATATCTCCTTATATCTTCCTCTTTCGGATATGGAAGTCTGTATACCCAGTAGTCACTGGTCTTTTGCATAGCCTGTATGAACTCTCTCCAGTGCTCATCGTAAACATTAGAGTATTTAAAGATCAGCTCCATATCCTATAATTATCGGATTTAATTCTTAAGTCTTACAAAATACCGGTTCTTAGCGATAAGCAATTTTTTTGTCGGATTACATAGAATTGTGACCGGTTATAACGATTTTTAGGTACTACACACATTAGATCCTATGTTTCTTGCAAATTTCACTTCGCAATACCGTCATCGAATACCATGTTTTACCTCCCTAATATCTATTAGTGGTTATTATTGTATATAAGCTATTTTATTTACTCTTTTTTCTTAAGCTCACTCATTATCTTTCTGTACTCTTCGATAGTTATGTCGCCGTTTGCTAGCCGCATCTTGGCTACGTTTCTTGCTTCTTCATCTGTGTCGTATCCATACCAGTTATGGTATCTATAGCTTCTCCACGGCCTAAAGAAGATCAGGATAATGATAAAGACTATCCAAAGTCCGCCCCAGGCACCCCACGCATTGCTAAGCCAGCCTACCGATATCCTTAAAGTATAAGAGAATACCCCTCCTATTACGGAGAGCAAGACAAGGACCAGGAAAGTGACCCAGATTAGCCTTAAAATGATGTACATCGGGCCTATATCCTGCATGTGATAGGGATATCTTTTGCTGTAGGAGTCTCTCCGGTGTCCTTTGCCGCGATTATCGTCTGTATCCATACTGCCATCTGAAATTTGAAATATTTATCTCTTTCTGCACTCGACGATACAATTAAATCGTATAATCTACACTATATATCGATATATAGTACTTATATCTAAACCTTAGCGCGTTAATCTGCGTGCTCTTGCAATGGAATACGTGCTGATATGGCAAATATCAAATGAAATTAAATTTGTAACTTATCTCTTAATAATATTATTGATATTTATTCGATATTTTTGTTATAAATGTGTATTATAACTAATGATATAAAATTAATATTATAATTATCTATATTTATATTACTGTATCATTATTATAGGTATTAATATTTATATTATAATATCAAATTAAATTTACTATAAAATCTTGATATTTTTGCTACTTTGACTTTTTATTTATGCTTCCTTTTATTATGTTCGAAAGCCCTAAGAAAAACGTGCCGAATATTAGAGTATATATTATGACTCCCAGGATTCCGTATTTTACGTTATTCATGCCCGCTGCAAAGAAGTAAAAAACTACCAATAATACGTTGGCGGAAAGAAGGAAAATAAACAGTCCGATAGCTTTTTCGGATAATTTTATCCTGTATATAGAAGCCGTTATATTTTTATAGAATTGTTTTATAAACGTAAGGATAGAAAACAGCACAAATACTATACTTATTATGGAGATTATGTCCTCTATTTCAAGTATCATACAAACCTTCTAAATTCCTTAAACCATATGATTATAACATATGATACCATAAGGTAAGAGATTATGCCGATTAACTGTGAGATTATTACGATCGAAAGCAATGATAAGAACTCTCCAACTACATAAAGAGAAAACACAAACAAGGATATAAGGGTAGCAGTCAGTAAGATCTCTACCTGATTTCTCGATTTTTTAAGGTTTATGGCCCATACAAAAAGCGGGGCTTTATCCTTTCTATGCTTGCTAAATATATATATGAGAATAAGCGATATTATTGCGATAAGACCGACATTTATAAGTTCGAATATACCCCATGCAGCTTCAAATTCATAAAAAATGTTCATACTAATATAAGATTTAGTTCAATATATAATTTATATCTCAGCAGTTAGTTTTAATCAATGATTCTATCTACCGGTTGTTCTATCTTTCTATCTGATATCTTATTTTTAGTAATTTAGCTAATAACTTCTCAAGTTTTTCTTCATCGCTGACTTCTCTTGGTATAAAGTTATAATTTCTATTTATGTTATTTATATATAATCAAATTATTCACTTGTAGACTATTTACATTTTTTAGATTCTCTAGCAAACAGTAAGCTTATAAAAGTAGGATAAAT